>DATCKB010000312.1:0-2610 GCA_036562505.1 Parasegetibacter sp.
AAACAGACCATTTAACTGAGCGAATCTGGCTTTTTCTTCTTCGGTTAACCCTTCAGGTATGATTTCGAAGAAAGTATAATCGAAGTCGGCCAGTTTCGATTTCTCTCTCTCGCTTAATCCATTCAGATAGATAGAGCGGTATTCATTCCAGAATGGGTGGAGTTTTTCTTTGTTCAGAAACTTTGGGGAAAAATCCTTCCAAAGGTCCGCATCAAAGAATGGCATACGCTCCAGCCAATCATTGACCATAGTAGCCAATGTTGGTTTTTCTTCAACAGAGTTGATCTTCTGATAATCCTCAATATTGAATCCGCCTTCGTTAGTTCGCTTGTAATAATCTTTGTGATGACGGTTTTCCATTTTTAAACCCAGGCGGGCCTCAATGAGACGGAATTGTACGCTCTGGAATCCTGACGACGGGGTAAGCAGATTTCTGAATTCAAGGAAGTCTAACGGAGTCATGGTATCCAGAATGGTTACCTGCTGATTCAGCAACTCCATGATCTTTGTAATTCTTTTCAGGCGGTGTAATACCAGATTCAGATCTTCTGAATTGTCGTTGATTTTTTCCTTTCCGAAAACCGACATGATATAGTCGAGTTCAAAAAGTATTTGTTTAAACCAAAGTTCATAAGCCTGGTGAATTATTATGAAAAGCATTTCATCGTGGGCGGGCTGATTCCCTTCTTCAAAGCTTTTGGGATACTGTGCGTCCAGAATTTTGTCTAAGTGCAGGTATCCGCCGTAATACATGGTCTCTGAATTCATTTATGTACAGTTTAATCGTTTTGAATTATTCTACTTATCTCTTTTGTGTTTCGTATTCCGGTATCTCCGTTTTAAAGGTTTCTGTTGAATGACCAGGTTCACAGGTTTCTTTAAAACAGGATTATCCCTTCACGTTAAAACAGGATTATCCTTTCACCATTTCCTTTATTTCCTGTAGTTTCAACAGGGCTTCAACAGGAGTTAATCTGTTGATATCCGTATCATTCAACACCTTTCGGATTTTGTCGAATGTTTCCGAATGTGCATCAAAGATACTCAGCTGCATCTTTGGAGTACTCAATTGTTTTATTTGCGCATCGGCATCCTCCTCTACATGTTTCTTCTCAAGTTGTGCCAGAATTTCATTGGCTCTTTCCACCAGCTTAGCGGGCATTCCGGCCATCTTAGCTACATGAATTCCAAAGCTGTGGCGGGTACCGCCCGGAGCCAGTTTGCGCAGGAAGATGATTTTGTTTCCAACATCCTTATTGGTGATGTGATAATTCTTTACGCCCTGCAGTCTTTCTTCCAGTTCATTCAGTTCGTGATAATGTGTAGCGAAGAGAGTTTTCGGTCTGAAAGGAGTTTGACTATGCAGGTATTCAACAATGCTCCAGGCAATGGAAATACCATCATAAGTAGAAGTTCCTCTTCCGATTTCATCCAGTAAAATCAGACTTCGTCTGGTGATATTGTTGATGATACTGGCCGTTTCATTCATCTCTACCATAAAAGTACTTTCGCCACCGCTCAGGTTATCTGACGCACCAACTCTTGTAAAGATTTTATCGGTCACCGGAATTTGAGCTGCCGAAGCAGGTACAAAACTACCCATATGGGCCATCAGTGTAATCAGTGCAGTTTGCCTTAGCAATGCACTTTTACCACTCATGTTCGGTCCGGTGAGTATAATAATCTGTTGTTCGGAATTATCCAGATAAATATCATTGGTGATGAATTGTTCGCCTACAGGGAGGTTTCTTTCGATCACCGGATGACGTCCTTCTTTTATGTCAAGTTTATCGCCGTCATGTATAGTCGGACGGGTATAATTGTAGTGCGTTGCGTTATGTGCGAAACAGGTCAGACAATCCAGCACCGCAAGAACATGACCATTAGTCTGAATCGGTTGAATGTATTGCTGCAATTCAATCAGCAGTTCATCAAAAATCTGTTGTTCAATCTGGCATATTTTTTCTTCTGCACCAGTAATCTTCTCCTCGTAGCTCTTTAGTTCCGGAGTAATATATCTTTCCGCGTTTGCCAGTGTTTGTTTTCTGATCCAGGTTTCCGGAACCTTATCTTTATGTGTATTTGTTACTTCAAGATAATAACCGAACACGTTGTTGAATCCTATTTTCAAGGATGATATTCCGGTCTCAGCACTTTCCTTCTGCTGCAGTTTTATCAGGTATTCCTTTCCGTTAGCTGCAATTGACCTGAGTTCGTCCAGCTCTGCGTGAATGCCATTCGCAATTATTCCGCCTTTGTTTACAGCTACCGGAGGATTGTCAATAATTATACTGAATATTTTTTGCTGAATTGCTGAACATGGGTTTAGCAGGTTCCCAAGTTGTTGCATGTACTGATTGCCGGAGCCGAAAGCAATAGCTTTCAGTGATTCTGCTTGTTGTAGTCCTTTTGCGATTTGTAATACTTCCCTCGGGTTGATTTTCTTAAGCGGAATTTTTGCTACCAGTCGCTCAACATCGCCAGCCTGTTTTATATGCAGACTGATTTGTTTTTGCAGATCGGGGTGAAGGATGAAGTATTCCACCAGATCGAGCCGCTGGTTAATTTTTTCCTTCTCACAGAGCGGTAAAATCAGCCATCGCTTCAGGA
>DATCKB010000314.1:0-9444 GCA_036562505.1 Parasegetibacter sp.
CAGAATATGCTTATCAGACGCTGGCTGTAAACATGAGAGGATTCCCTCAGAATGTGGCTAACGGCAATAACGCACTCGTTATTAACAGTGAAGTCAGACTTCCGGTTTTCACTACGCTTTTCAATAAACCGATTAATAATGCCTTCCTGAGAAATTTCCAGCTGGTTCAGTTTATTGACCTGGGTACGGCATGGAACGGAGCATACGATAAGTTGCAACGTCCTAATGTGCTTTATTCAGGAGAACCAACCAACCCGGTATATGTTCTTATTAAAGCCGGAGGCATCGGACCTTTCGTAGGAAGCTATGGTTTTGGAGCGAGAAGTACACTGCTGGGTTATTTCCTTCGGGCAGACTTCGGCTGGGAAATGAACGGAATCTTCAAAGGCAAGCCGATGTTCCACCTCGCAATGGGACTGGACTTCTAGAATACACTGTCCGGGACCGTCCGTGGAACATGGTCTGTAATGACATAAGTTTAACCCTTCAGGGGGCGGCTTGTTCACCGCATCAATCAGTTGACCGGTGCTGAGTTGATGATTTCGCAGGCCTTTATTATCTCTTCATCAGAAATAGATAAAGGCGGGCCAATACGCATGCATTCCGGAGCAAATAGAAACCAATCGGTTATAAGACCGTTTGCAATGCAATAATCTATTACCTGTTTGCAGATTCCGAATGTTCCGAAATCGAGGGCCAGCCATAGACCCTGGTGATAAATTTTCTTTATGGAAGGATGATTGATTTTTTCCAGAAATAAAGCTTCCTTTCGTTTAACATCCGCGATGTAATTTTCGCGAAGGAGGACCCTGAAACCTGCCAATCCTGCGGCACAACTAACGGGATGTCCACCGAAAGTAGTGATATGTCCTAATACAGGTTGATCAGTCAATACCTGCATCATTTCACGGGAGGCTATGAATGCTCCGAGAGGCATTCCTGCTCCGAGTGCTTTACCAAGTACGAGAATATCAGGAACCACTCCAAACTGTTCGAACGACCATAAACTACCTGTTCGTCCAAAACCGGTTTGAACTTCATCAAAAACAAGCAGAGCTCCGGTTTCCGAACATCGCCTGCGGAGAGCGGTTATCCATTCCCGTGAGGGCGTCTTTACTCCTGCTTCTGCCTGAACAACCTCTGCAATAACACATGCAGTTTGACTGGTGATTGAATTCAAACTCTCCATACTGTTATGCCGGGCATGAATAACACCTGGCAACAGAGGTCGAAAAGCGTTTCTCCAATATTCATCACCAATGATACTCAATGCTCCCTGTGTACTTCCGTGATAGCTGTTTTTAAATGCTATAATTTCGGTTTTATTGGTGATCCGTTTGGCCAGCTTCATTGCACCTTCTATAGCTTCTGCACCCGAATTGGTAAAATAGACGCAATTCAGATTTTCGGGGAGATGGGAAGTTAACCGGGTAGCATACTGCACCTGAGGTGACTGAATAAATTCGCCATAAACAATAAGATGGAGGTAAGATTCAGCCTGACTTTTGATTGCATCTACCACTTCAGGATGACAGTGACCAACATTGCATACACTTATGCCTGCAATCAGATCTATATATTCCTTTCCGTTTACATCGCGGATCTTACAACCTTTTGCTTCCACCATTTCAAGCGCCAGCGGTGATGCAGAGGTTTGAGCCACGTGTTGCAAGAATAGTTGTCTTTGATTCATGTTTAAAAAGAAATTACAATAATCAACTCGCCACAGGCGAGACATAAGTCAAAACCTGAAAATCAAAGGTAATACTTCAATCGGCCGGAGATTGATTTTCAGGTGGTAATTATTCACCGTAATGGTGGTTTCTTTTATGCAGCTGGTTATATCAATATTAGTTAATTTTATCCTCTTTAGGATAATCAAAAAAAAAATCACATTATGCCAGTTATACTTCCCGTGAATGGAATTGAGCCTGCGATGGGTGAATCTTGTTTTGTTGCTCCCAATGCCACAATAGTGGGAGATGTTACCATGGGCGATCAGTGCAGCATATGGTTTAATGCAGTAATCAGAGGTGATGTGAATTTTATTAAGATGGGAAATAAAGTGAACGTGCAGGATGGTGCAGTTATTCATTGCACTTATCAGAAGAATGGCACAACCATAGGGAATAATGTGTCAATCGGACATAACGCAATTGTGCATGGCTGCACGGTGCATGATAACGTACTGATCGGCATGGGGGCAATTGTGATGGACAGGGCAGTAATTGGCAGCAATTCAATCATTGCAGCCGGAGCAGTTGTGCTGGAAGGTACAATTGTAGATGAAGGTTCTGTATATGCAGGGGTTCCGGCCCGGAAAGTAAAAGACATTTCCCACGAGTTGATTCATGGCGAAATTGAAAGAATTGCCAATAACTACATCAAATATTCAGGATGGTTTAAATAAAAGCTGGCAAGGCAGCTGCAGTTTTGCGAAAAGCCCACTTTTTACAATAACAAATGACTGAATTAAGCAATAACGAATAAGCGTTTGGCGTTATTTGTTCTGAAATCTGGAACCGATGAAACTTTACAGTTTGAAAATATTGATGATTGTGTTGGTACTGGGTTCCCTGGCGGGCTCCTGTTCAAGAAAAACAGGTTGTCCATCGAACGGAAAGAATGTAGGTGCTGAGAGGATATTAAATAATGAAAAACTACCTAAAGCGAAGAAATTCAAGGCTTGAAGCCTGAATACAATCCGTACCCTATGAATTTTAAAATTCAATCCTTTCTATATGAGCCTAACCCTTCGAACCGACGCCGGCTGCACCGAAGCCATAATTGATGATAACTGTGGATTCAGCAAATTCCAGCAAATTGCCGAAGTCCTGACCGACAAAATCAAAGTCGTATTTACCGGTAAGGTAGATAATTTTGATAGCATGGACTGGTCATTTAACTACAAAGGACATTCTCTTATACTTCACTTCAATATTTACAACGGCATTTCAATTCTGCCTCAGAAATGTCAGGATAAAGAAAACAAAGCAGTAGTCGAACTTGCTCGTACGCTGAAAGAAAAGTATTACTATTAAAAGGTCTTTGCCGGTTCTGCTATAAGGTGTACTATATTTAGGATGACCGCTTCCGGACTATATTTCCGGCAAAAGAACTTCCTGTTCCTGCTCAGAGATTAATAATTCTTCTCTTCGATTGATTCAAGGATACTGCAATAACTGAGGTACCGTTCCATATCTATTTCCTCATTTACAACTGCATTTTTTACAGCACAACCCGGCTCGTTCAGGTGCAAACAGTTATTAAACTGGCAATCCTGCAAACGACTTCGCATTTCAGGGAAATAGTGTGATAACTCCTGTTTCGAAATTTCCACTATACCGAATTCTCTGACTCCCGGTGTATCAATTACCCGCCCGCCAAACGGCAGATCAAACATTTCTGCAAAAGTAGTCGTGTGCATTCCCTTTCCACTCCAGCTGCTCACATCTTTAGTTCGTAAATTCAATTCGGGAAATATAGCATTCAGGAAGCTGGATTTACCTACACCCGAATGTCCGCTTAACAACGTAGTTTTATTGGCCAGAACCTCTTTAATTTCATCCACCCCCTCGTTTTTCAGTAGGCTCATGGAAAATACCTGATAGCCGATCGACTGATACATATCTGCCAGGTATTCAAACTTTTCGAGTTCCTTCTTTCTGTACAAATCAAACTTATTGAAGGTGATTATGGCAGGAATATGAAAGGCTTCCGCGCTCACCAGAAATCGATCCAGGAAACCCTGAGAAGTTCTAGGCTCCTTTAATGTTGCAATGAGCATTAACTGGTCGATATTAGAAGCAACAATATGCTTCTGATAACCCTTTTTATGTGGCGATTGGCGGGTGATGTAATTTCTGCGGTCATGCAGTTCCGTAATCATCGCTGTCTGATCTGCGTCATTCTCCAGTTCAATTTCCACTTCATCACCTACAGCAATAGGATTGGTAGAAGTGATATCGTCGATCTTAAAAACACCCTTCATACGGGCGTTAATAAACCTGCCGTCTTCAGTACGGGTGACGTACCAGCTTCCTGTTGACTTATATACAGTTGCTTTCAAGATGATGGTTTTTTCTCTTCAGTCACACAGTTCCAATATATATCTGCAATTTCAATTAATTATGGGAATTTACGGAAGATAGTCGCCCGGAGAATAATTTCCAGTAAAAGCAGGCCGAAAGCAATGATTACCAAAGGGTGAAACTTTTCAATCGCGCGTCGATAGGTGGTGATCTCTACTTTTGATTTTTCAAGCTGGTCTATTTCGTTATAAATTTTCTGAAGGGCATTCTTGTCCTTTGCTCGGAAATATTTCCCGCCCGTTTCATTAGCTATTTCAGTTAGCAGCTTTTCATCAATGTTCACTTTTTCCATTTGCATAATTACTCCCATTGGTGTACGATGCGGCACCGGAGCGGTTCCTTCTGTCCCCACCCCGATGGTATATACTTTTACCCCAAGGGTTTTAGCTATTTCCTTTGCGGTAGACGGGTCGATCATTCCTCCGTTGTTTTCGCCATCTGTCAGGAGTATAACAATTTTTGTAGCCGAAGCGCTGCTTCGTAAGCGATCAACACTGGTTGCCAGGCCGGAACCAATAGCCGTTCCGTCTTCCAGGAAACCGCTTCTGATATTAAAAATCTGAGAAATCAGCATCTTCCGGTCGCTGGTTAACGGACATTGCGTGAAGCTTTCACCTGAAAAAATCACCAGCCCGATTCTGTCTGTAGGCCGTGATTCCACAAAATTTGCTGCAACTTCTTTTGCTGCCTCCAAACGGTTTGGAATAAAATCCTGAGCCAGCATACTTCCGCTTACATCCAGACAAAGCATGATATCAATACCCTCACCGGTTACCTGTTCTTCCAGATTTCTCTGCTGCGGTCGGGCCAGCGCAAGTATCAGCGCTCCGGTTGCAGCCACTCTTAGGATCGGAAGAATATGACGAAGATATTGTTTCCAGGAGCGGGCCGGAAAATTCCGTATGGTAGATACCATAAAGGTGGAAGGCGCATCCTTTCCTTTCATGAAATACCATACCAGCATCACCGGCAACAGTAAAAGGAGCCACAAAAATTCGGGCTGAGCAAAAACAATATTTTGAAACCAACGGTAAACCACTAGTTCGCTGAATTTAATGTTTGAATAGTTTTTCTGATCGTTTCAATGCTTTCTCTATCTTCTTCGCCTGATGGTATATACTTTGCAAATTTTACCATATCACTCATGCGAAGCACCTGAGCCAGGGCTGTATATTGCTCCCTGCTCAACCCTGTTGAGTTGAGTACCAATACCAGTTCTTCAGTGGTTTTTCTGCCTGCATCTATTTTTCGCTGTCGCCTTAAAAATCCTTTGAAAATATTTACCAGGCGGGTATATTTTTCTTTCGCTGAAGGAGCATCCTTTTCAAGATTTTCCAGCAATTTCATTGCTTCCTCAAACGGTGTAAGATGCGGAAAGCTTTCTGCACTCCGCTGTTTATTCCGGTTCTTTATCACATACCATATTGCCCACGCAGCAAATAGCAATAACAGAAGTGCGAATACATATTTCAGATATCGCCAGGGATCCTTCACCGATTTAACATCAACTATATCCTGATAATCGGTAGATTCATCAATAGGGAGATAGCTGACTTCTATCCTGATAGAATCAGACCGGTATATTTTTTCGTTTAACTCAATCTGCATAGCCGGTATATACCAGCTTCCGGAATCAAAGCTGGTAATATTCATTTCCTTTAACATAACCGTAAGTGCTCCTGAAGTACTGGTATCAATTTCACTCTGATCGATTATTTCAAAATGAGGGAGCGAATCAAGTGAAGGAAATATTATCGGAAGATTCTCAGGAATACGCGTTTCAATCCGAAGTTTAATCGGTTCGCCGATAAGTATCTTATTTCTATCAACAGAGGAATGAACTTCAACCTGCGCGAATATACTGTTCGATGTAAATAACAGTAATACCGCGAATAGTCTGCCCTTCTTTATTTGCCTAATGAAATCTTTCATCAACGATTCATTCTTTTATTGATAACAACTTCTATCTTCTTCTGACAAAAAATTTCTGAAGAATTTTTACATAATCTTCGTCAGTACGAATATATAATAAATCTGAACCTGCTTTTTTAAAGAACGACTGGCATCTGTTTTCGTTTTCTATAAATTGTTGCCGGTATTGATATTGGACTTTTTTATCTGAGGAATCTACCCAGGCAATCTCACCTGTCTCCGCATCCTGAACAGGAATGAGTCCGACAGGAGGAAGATCCATATCCATTTTATCATACACTTTCAAACCCACCACGTCGTGTTTTCTTGCAGCAACGCGTAAGGCATCTTCATACTGGTCATCCACAAAATCACTCAGAATAAATGCAATGCTTCTTTGTTTAACCGAATTGGTAAAAAACCGGAGAGCGTCGCTCAGGCTGGTGCCTTTACTTTTCGGTTCCGTGGTTAAGAGTTCGCGAACAATGTACAGAACATGATCACGACCTTTCCTCGGTGGAATGTAGAATTCAATTCGATCACTGAAGAATATCACTCCAACTTTATCGTTGTTGTTGATAGCAGAAAATGCAAGCAAAGCACAAAGTTCTGTGATGAGATCTTTCTTTCGGTTTACAGAAGTTCCAAACAGTGAACTCGCGCTGACATCTACGATAAGCATTACCGTTAGTTCGCGCTCTTCTTCAAACAGTTTACTGAATGGATGTCCGAAGCGCGCAGAAACATTCCAGTCGATAAAGCGGATATCATCACCCGGGTAGTATTCTCTCACCTCCTTGAACAACATACCTCTACCCTTAAATGCAGAGTGGTATTCCCCTGTAAACAGGTGATTTGTCAGCTTCTTGCTTTTGATTTCAAGCTCACGAACCTTTTTAATTATTTCTGAAACTTCTGACATCGCTATACGTTATGGCACCTGAATTACTTTCAGAATTTCGTCGATCAACTGTTCCACATTAACATTTTCTGCTTCTGCCTCGTAGGTGAGACCGATGCGATGGCGAAGTACATCTTTCGCAATACTTCGCACGTCTTCCGGAATCACATAACCTCTTTTGTTAATGAAGGCGAGTGCCTTAGCAGCGAGCGCCAGATTAATACTGGCCCTCGGAGATCCTCCGTAGCTGATCAGATGCTTGAGTTTATCCAGTTTATAATCTCCGGGGAATCTGCTCGCAAAAACAATATCGAGAATATAGTTTTCAACCTTTTCATCCATATATACCTCTCTGACCAGATCTCTGGCATTGAGGATTTCCTGTGCGGAAACAATTTTCTCTACCGGACTTTGCGCGATTCCCTGAACATTCTGACGAATAATTAACTGTTCTTCCTGCTTGCTAGGATAACCCACCACTACCTTCAGCATAAAACGGTCGACCTGCGCTTCTGGTAATGCATATGTCCCTTCCTGCTCCAGAGGATTCTGTGTAGCGAGCACCAGAAAAGGTTCTTCCAAACGATAAGTAGTTTCTCCGATGGTTACCTGTTTTTCCTGCATGGCTTCCAACAATGCACTCTGCACTTTGGCCGGGGCACGATTAATTTCATCCGCAAGAATAAAGTTGGCGAAAATAGGACCCTTTCTGACTACAAATTCATTCCTCTGCTGATTATAGATCATCGTACCAATTACATCAGCCGGTAGCAAATCGGGTGTAAACTGAATTCTGCTGAAATTAAGATGCGTTGCCTGTGCGAGAGATTTAATCGTCAATGTTTTTGCCAGTCCGGGTACCCCTTCTAGCAACACATGACCATTACTTAGTAGCCCTATTAAAAGTCTCTCAACCATAATCTGCTGACCAACCACAACTTTTCCCAGTTCCTGCTGAAGCCGTTCTGTAAACGATCCGGCAGACTGGATTTTCTCATTCAGCAAACGAATATCTTCTGCGGTTTTTACCATAAAATCAATATTTATTATACCTGTTGAAAAGTCTGTTAATTACTAAATTTCTGTTCATCCTTATAAACCCTGCTTCTTTCCCGGCAAATTTTAGAACAAATCTGACCTGCAAAATAAAGAATGATTACCTGTTAAAGTTGAGGTATTTTCCCACAACCGGCATTCTTCTTCCGGCTCCGAAAGCTTTTGAGCTAACGCGAATGATTGGAGCGAACTGTTTTCTCTTATACTCATTGTTATTGACCAGTCTTAAAGTCTTTTTTACAATAGCTTCATCAAATCCGGCGTTGGTAATTGCAGATGGACCGAGGCGTTTTTCAATATGCAGGAACAGTATCTGATCGAGCACATCATAGTCAGGTAAACTGTCGCTGTCTTTCTGCCCTGGTCTCAATTCTGCAGAAGGTGGCTTAATAAGAATATGATTGGGAATGATTTCCTTTTCCTCATTTATCAACCGCGCAAGCGCATATACCTGTGATTTATACAAGTCTCCCAAAATACTCAGACCGCCGGCCATATCTCCATAAAGTGTGCCATAACCGGTTGCAAGCTCACTTTTATTGGAGGTATTCAAAAGAATATTTCCGAACTTATTCGAAACAGCCATCAACAAATTTCCTCTGATACGGCTCTGCAGATTTTCTTCAGCCACATCAAAGGGAAGATCGCCGAAAACAGGCTTCAGCGAAGTTGAAAAAGCATCAAACAAGCCGGCAATCGGAATAATATCGTAAGGATTCTGAAGGTTAAGGCTAAGTTGTTCGGCATCACTAACTGAGTGGTTAGTCGAAAATGACGAAGGCATCAGCACTGCTCTTACATTCGTATGCCCCAGCGCTTCACAGGCCAGCACCAGAGTTACGGCACTATCTATTCCACCGCTACTACCGAGGATAGCTTTGGTGAATCCCATTTTTCGGAAATAATCCTTTATTCCCAGCACAATCGCCTGCCTTATCTGTACCATATTCTCGCGGGCGGTAATAAAGTGCAGTAAATCAGCTGCAGGATTAAGCTTGTCAGGTGTTGCTGATGTGATAGAATCGGAACTTGTCTCACCGGACTTTCGATTCATCAATCTTACGGAAGTGTCAGGCACGGCAGAGTCAGCAACCGGAGAAGTATTTGAATATTCCGAAGACGGGTCATTGCTTGTAATAGTTCCATCTTCATTAAAGTAAACTGTAGTCTGATCTTCTTCAAAATATTTCAACTCCTGAATCAATTCGGCTTCTGCATTGTAAACCAGACTTCCTCCGTCGAACACAATTTCTGTTTGTGCGCCCACGCTGTTGCAATAAATCATAGGAAGCCTGTAACGCAACACGTTGTTCCTGATTATAACTTTCCGCGCATCGTCGTGGTCATAATCGAACGGAGACGCAGAAAGATTAATCATGATATCGGGGGCATGCTTTATCAGTTCATCCATCGGACAAATACGGTACAAGGGATCATCTTCCAGATTCCAAAGATCTTCGCAAATAGTTACGGCCAGTTTTTTTC
>DATCKB010000317.1:0-1929 GCA_036562505.1 Parasegetibacter sp.
TTCCGGAGCTTTCTCATATAATGCCAGTTCCCGAATGAGCTCAAGTAGGCGTTTACAATCCTTTCGTTCTGCCTTTCTGATAATGATATGGTGCATAGCCAAAGCTAGGAAACAGCCACCAATTTCACAAAACCTTTACAATCTTAACAACTCCAAAAGCTCCCATTTACTGTTATCATCGATTGGTAAAGGTGGATTGGCTGATACTACCCGCCCCTTATGCACAATCAAAAGAGCCGGGAGCCCGGTGTAGCCGTAATATGCAATAATCGGATGTTCGAACCCCATTCCGTTTGTAAACAAATTGACGCTCTTCTCATGCGTATAAATCTTTGTTGCCACACTCTTCTTCCAAAGCTCCCTGTTGCAATCTACGTTAATACTCAAAAATACAAGATCATCTCGCCCGGATAGCGAATCAATTAATGGCTGCATGAGTTTGTTGAGATTGGCGCAACCTATGCAACCGGTGTACCAGAAATCAATCACAAGAACCTTATTGCCAAAATCATCCAGACTCACTAATCGCCCCTGTTCATCTTCCAACGAAAACTTATACGCCATTGATCCGGGCATATTCGCCAGCATCATTTTCCTGAGCATTTTTTTAAAATGTGTATTCTGCATGTCAGAAACCGCCGCTGGTAAATATTTACTGGCATCGCTGTAGTTTTCAAACAGCCTCAAAAAACTTGTCACAATAATCTTTTCCCGCAGTTGTCCATGATAATTCTGATTAATACGCTGATATAATTCAGCAAAATAGTCCGGATTCAACTTTCCCACCGCGAATTCTGCAGCACACCTTTCTTTTAAAAACATGGCTTCACTATAAACCCTCGAAACCGTCAACCATTTATCTTTTTTCTTCTCCTCACCATTTTTGCGATTGTTTTTAAACGCCGAAATATAGTTGTTATAATATTTTTCTACCTTCCGCATTTCCGCAGAATCATTGCCAATAATCCCGGCCGACATGCGAATTACCGAAAATACTTCAGCTTCTCTTTCACCGATCAGGTCGGCTTAAATAACCTCATAAACATCCCGGCTAATTTTTTTTCTATACGATTTAAGTAGCTGAAGTCGCCGCTGAAACTCTAGTTCCAATTGTCTTACATATACTCTTCCTTAAATCGTTTACGTCATATTCTTTGACCAGATTCGAATCAACCAGAGAAACCGTAGAACTGGCCGACAAAGATGCGTAAGCATTCACGACAGTATAACGAATGATTGTTTCATCATTGGTAGTTGTAAAGGGAGTTGAGCTGGTTAAAGGATAGGAATGTCAGCACGGTATAAAGTGCAATATCCCCCCGTTGTTTGCGCATGATTTCCATAAGCTTAGCAACATATCGCTCAGCAGTTCTGGGAGAAATACCAAGCTCCCGGGCTATTTCATCCAGGGGTTGGTCGAGCAATTTATGATGAATAAAGATTAGCCGGTATTTAGGGGGAAGAGTTCCAGCAAAACGCGTCAGGAGTTCCAGGAACTGTTTGTTGTCCAGATCAATCGGGTCGGCTGTTGACGACGTTGAGTGTTGAACAGCAGTTGCGTGCGCTGCCTTCCTGCTTTCATTCGCCCAATGACGGTAGATGGCATAGCGCACCATCGACGCCAGGTATACTGGAAGGGACTTTATTTCCAGGCTTTCCCTTTTATGCCAGAGAGTCAGAAAAACGTTTTGCACAATCTCCCGGGTATCATTAGCCTATTGTAACCTTTTATGGGCTATAAAAAATAGCTTTTCCCAGTAACGGCTATACAATTCAGTAAATGCTGCTTTATCGCCCTGTTTCAAAAGAGAGGTTAATTGTTCGTCGCTAAAAGTATGGTAGTCTTGTTTCGGCAATCTTACTCAGGTATTCCTGTGCCGAAAATAAGTAAAAGCTTAGAGATGGAGAGTAATCGGTCAAATTGTATTC
>DATCKB010000330.1:0-1781 GCA_036562505.1 Parasegetibacter sp.
AGGTTACGCCATCCTTATCTGCTTTCGGCAAAGGAAATCTTTTCTCCACACCTGCAGCCGTCATCACCAGGGAATACTCCTTTCCTTCTTCATGAGTAAGTTGAAATTTCCCCATTCCGTCGTGATAGGCAGAAATGTCTATTCTGTTTTCAGTTAACCCGCTACCGTCGTCCAGATATCCTTTTACATCTACGGGCAGGCCTTTTGAATTGATAGCTTTGAACGCAATATTGTTCATTGCTCCGCTTATGATGCGTCCGCCTTCCGGAAAAATATCAACAGTAAAGTCGCCCTCCTGCACCTTTATCATTTCGTACATCCCCGATGTATCGGTAATGACCAGAGATTTTTTAAAGAAGAATGAAGAATCAAAATTCATCATCCAGGAAGTATAGGCTTTGAGCAGATAATGACCACCCTGCATTCGGTCCGGAAGCTCAATCTGCCCCACAGTTGCGTTGGCCACCACCGGCCATTTTGACCGGTTAATAAGGTTCCCCTGCATGTCGGTCAATTCAGTATAAACAGTAGTGCCTACAGCCTGGTTGAAACTGGAATTTGCAATATACATCTTCATCCATATAGTTTCTCCGGCTATATACGCATCCCGGTCGGTGTGCACATAAATCTTTTCGTGTGGATATTCAAGTGCAAGCCTGGTGAATATGCTATCTATGGTTTGAGTTCGTCCTGTAAAGTGAAGAACGAAAACAGATACCAATAGTATTATTCGATTAACGGTCATGTATAAGCTTTGGCGAAAGATACGAAAATCCCTTTGCCGCCACATACATGGAAAAGTTATTATGCTGAACCGGGTCAAAATTTTTAATTCCGATAACATGGAAACCATCCTTCAGTTCAACTCCGAGTTGTTGTAAAGCATCCTGCATTTCTTTCTGATTCACCACAAGATAAAACTGATCAATCTGATCCTGCCACTCATGGTCAACAACATTATGAGCCAGCACCTCATAAAATGTCAGTTCAAAAATATGCGCATAGGCATGATCGTAATGACCCAGAATCAGAAGCCTGTTTTCGGACTGCGCAGAAGGCTCATACCCCGCTTCGGATTCTGTTCCGATCCAGTAATGAAAGCCTATTCCGTTTACCTCTTCATTTATGGTTTTCAGTGTAGTTTCAATGTCTGTCGGGTTATACAGAGGGCTATGCCTTTCCGAAAGAATCATTCTTCAGTTTTATCGGTTATTCAATCTAAAACGCCAGTTAAATTCCAGACTTACGATGTGTTCAGAAATGAACCCCGGATTTTCATCGAGATTAAATATTGAGGGTATGTAATTGATGCCACATTTAAGGTTCTCCCCAATCGGTAAAAGCTGTTTAAAGTAAGTCCGAGATTATGATTGCGGTTAAACAAGTCTACAATTGCCGGAATATCAAAACTTCTTATCCATTCGGACCAGAAAGTTATGGTGTAGTTCACACCGTATCCGAAACTAAACCTATTACAAATAAAATTATCAGTCACACCAAAATAAGCACCCGAAAGATATCTGTAATACTCAGCATCAAAAGGAGCCGGAAAGGGCAACGGACTTGTTGTGGCGAAGGAAGCACCGGCTTCCAGAAATTTGTTTTTCCTGTAGTTGTATTCAAAACCCAGCCCTAATCCTATAAACCCCAGCTTACTATCCCGGAATTCACGACCCGGATGAAGAGAAATGAAATTGACATAAGGAACTTTTAAGCCGAGCCGGAAGTCTCCTCTTTCCGGTGGATTAAGTTGTTTGCTGAAAAAAGACCTGACATTATTC
>DATCKB010000374.1:0-2848 GCA_036562505.1 Parasegetibacter sp.
CCGGTTCCGCAGACCGAAGAACAAATCAGCGAGCTGAAATGGGTGCAAAACCCTTTAAAATCGGGCATTCTGGATAACACATATCCTAGTATCAGGGATGTGATTGTTGCTTTATCAAAAGCTTAGAGTAGATCACGAAATAAAGCGGCTTAAAATACTGTGAAGAGAGGCGAATTAAACACGGCCTACTTCCCCATCACTTTCTTACGGTGCTTCATTCCCCATTTACGCAGTTCTTCGATCACGTTGTCGAGCGACTCGCCATAATCTGTCAGCGAATATTCCACCACAACGGGTACTGAATCATAAACTGTTCGTTTCACCAAATGATTCATTTCCAGATCACGTAATTCTTTGGATAGCATTCTATCCGTAATACCCGGAATTTCCCGGGCCATCTCACTAAATCGTTTGTTTCCAAATGAAAGAGAAATAATAATGGGGAGTTTCCATTTTCCGTTCAAAACTTCCAGTGCGTCTTTAACCGGACGAATCATACCCATACACTCCTGAGGATTATGACTTTTTTTCTTTGCCATTTTCAAAAATTTATCGCTTGCAACATTCATTTTAAAAGCAGCGGCTATAACATAGTATAGTACTATAAAAAGGTATACTAGTTACTTGTGTATAGTAAATGTAAATAGTTTTGCTGAACACAAAAAAACAAGTTGTATGGCAAACACATTTTCAGTAACCAATTCGTCGCTCATGAAGTTTATTATTCTTTCTGGAAGAATATTATTTTCTTTCATTTTCATTGTTTCGGCCTTCAATCATTTTAATCCGCAAACTATAGCCTTTTCGGCGGCCCACGGTGTACCCCTGGCGAAAATTTCTGTGCCACTTTCCGGTGTTGTCGAACTTATTGGTGCTGCGTTTATTCTATTAGGTTATCGGGCAAAACTGGGCGCCTGGATGCTGGTGCTGTTCCTGATTCCGGTGACTTTTACCCTGCATCAGTTCTGGAAGATTGAAGACCCTATGATGAAACAACTTGATATAGCTGCATTCATGAAAAATATATCTATGCTTGGCGGCGCGCTGGTAATCGCCTATTTCGGTTCAGGGCCGTTGAGTCTTGACACCCGGAAAATAACAAAAGCCATTTGATCTTGTCTAACACTATCAGCCCCCGCTGTAACAGCATCCGGAGTAAAAGAAGATTCACTCTTTTTTTCAGGTTATCGCTTATGTCCGTTTCCTGTTATGGAATTCACTACAATTGAAGGAAGGAATGCAGATGCATCACCACCATTTCTGATGATATCGCGTACGATTGTGGATGCAATAGAGGTATATTTAGGTTCACAGGTCAGAAATATGGTTTCAATTTCAGGATCCATTGCCCGGTTAGCATCGGCAATGGTTTTCTCGTATTCAAAATCCGCAACGTAGCGAATCCCTCTGAGAATATGTTTAGCACCTATTTTTCTGCAGAAATTCACTGTCAGACCGGAGTAAACTGCGGCTTCTACCTTTGGCTCACCTTTAAAAATCTCTTTTATCCAGGTCAGACGCTGGTCTTCTGAAAACATGGGAGCCTTGGATGTATTTGAACCTATTCCCACGACTAGTTTATCAAACAACGGAATCGAACGCTGTATGATATCCACATGTCCTAATGTAATGGGATCAAATGTACCGGGGAATAAACATATTCTTTCCATAAAATTCAAAAGTAATCCCGCCTCAGGCGAGACAAAAGTCAAAAATCAAGATTAAAAATTCTAGGGCTCTGCCCCTTCAGGCATTTCTCTTCCCGACAGTAAGAATATAACAGCCATGCGCACGGCTACCCCATTCTCTACCTGCTGTAAAATGATCGACTGTTTTGAATCGGCCACGTCACTATCCAGTTCCACTCCGCGATTTATCGGTCCGGGATGCATAATTACGATTTCCTTTGACAAACTATCCAGCAGCTTTCTGTTTATTCCGTAAGCCAGACTATATTCTCTGAGTGATGAAAACAGTACCTGATTCTGGCGTTCCAGCTGTATACGAAGTACATTTGCTACGTCACACCATTCCAGCGCTTTTTTCAGATTATACTCCACACGTACTCCAAATGCTTCCTGGATATATTTTGGAATTAAGGTTGGCGGTCCGGCCACTGTGACCTCGGCTCCCATCTTCTTCAGCAGATAAATATTACTCAATGCCACCCGTGAGTGCAGAATATCCCCGATTATCGCCACTTTCAGTCCTTCCAGCGTTCCGAATTTTTCCATCATGGAATAGGCATCAAGCAGTGCCTGGGTGGGATGTTCATTGATTCCATCTCCTGCATTTACGATAGCTACCGGGATATGTTTTGAAAGAAAATGGGGCGCTCCGCTCGCACTGTGCCGCATCACCACCATATCCACTTTCATCGACAAGATATTGTTTACTGTATCCAGCAGGGTTTCACCTTTTGAAACGGATGAGCCGCTGGCCGAAAAATTTATGGTATCTGCACCCAGGCGCTTTTCTGCCAGTTCAAATGAAATTCTTGTTCGGGTGGAATTTTCGTAAAATAAATTAACAATGGTAACGTCTCTGAGCGTGGGTAATTTTCTTAAAGGTCTTTGTAGTACTCCTTTGAAATATTTTCCTGTAGAAAGAATAGTCTCTATGTCCTGCCGGCTCAGATCTTTGATCCCTAAGAGGTGTTTTGTAGATAACTTCATCTTAGGCAGCGAAGTTAGCGGTAATTTTCCAGATAAATAAAAATTCATCGCGCCCGGGACGAGAAAAAGTCAAAAATTGGTTCTGAGCAAGAAGAAGGGATTACTCCTAAACGCAATTCCCATTTGCCGCCGGCATTTGCTCCGATTGCCGCATGACTGTCGGAAAATATCCA
>DATCKB010000385.1:0-2324 GCA_036562505.1 Parasegetibacter sp.
GAATAACCCATATCCTGCAATTCTTTTACGAGTATACGGCTTAAATCTTTTTGTTTTTCTGTAGAAGGTTGCGAACCGGAATGAGGGTCGCTTTGGGTGTCTACCTGAACATATTTCAGAAATCTGTCTGCTACTGTGAAGTTGTATTGCTTAAACATATCCAATCAAATTCTTTTATAAGCAAATATACCATTGTGTCCGCTTGTTAAGACACAATGGTATTCTGCAAAGTGAAAATATGAGGAGTAAATTAAGGTGTGATAATCAACGGGCTGCCACTGATAATTTCAACCAGTTCAACATCGAACACCAGATCCTTCCCTGCCAGTGGGTGATTGGCATCGAGAACTACCACTTCTTCTTTAACTTCGGTAATAGATACCGGAATCACCTGGCCTGAACCGTTGGTCATATTTAAACGCATACCAGTTTCCGGCTGCATATCATCAGGAAACTGATCACGCGGATATTCCACAATCATTTCCGGACTTGGATCCCCGTAAGCTTCAGCTACAGGAATATTTATGGTCTTTTTTTCACCAATCGCCATTCCTATAATCCCGTTATCGAACCCGGCGATAACCATCCCTGAACCCAGTTCAAATTCCAACGGTTCTCTGCCTTCAGAAGAATCAAAGGTAGTACCATCTGTGAGGCGACCGTGATAATGCACTCTAACTGTATCGCCGCTTTTTGCTTGCTGCATGTGTAAAAAAGATTTAAATGTAAATTTCTGCAATTAACGCGGGACAAGGTAAGACCATTTTGGCAATTTGCCACGCTATCAGGGTATCTATTTAACAAATCACTTGAATTTCCCCGCATGAATACTTATTATATTAGCGTCGTATAAGCATTCCAATAAATTGAAGACTATGCAGATAAGATTCAGGCGTATTCCGGCCTTGATTTTTCTTTTTTTTACAGGTTTGATGGTTCAATGGAATGCTTCTGCTGCCCCTATCCAGCCGGCGGCTGAAAGACCCGAAACCTATATCCCGTATCTGAAAAACAAGTCTGTAGCACTTTTTGCCAACCATACGTCAATGGCCGGAAATGAGCATCTGCTCGACCTCCTCATTCGCCACGACATAAAAGTCAGAAAAATCTTCACCCCTGAACACGGCTTTCGCGGAACCGGCGATGCCGGCGAAAAAATCAATAACAGTGTCGACGAAAAAACAGGAATCCCTATTATTTCCCTTTACGGAAATAAACGCCGTCCCACTGTTGAGGAACTCAAAGACATAGATATAATGGTTTTTGACATACAGGATGTTGGGGTAAGGTTCTACACCTATATTTCTTCTCTGGAAGAATATATGATTGCAGCAATTGAGGCAGGAAAACCCCTCATTATCCTCGACCGGCCCAACCCGAATGGTTTTTATATAGACGGGCCCGTACTGGAGCCTGCGTACCGTTCCTTTGTGGGAATGCAACCTGTTCCTGTAGTTTACGGAATGACGATCGGCGAATATGCGAAGATGATTCTGGGAGAGAAATGGGTTGACCCCAACAAAATCAAGTCTTCCGGAAAGGGTTTCAATCTGGTGGTTATACCCTGCGCAAATTACACCCGGTCGGCCAAATATGTTTTACCCGTAAAACCATCGCCAAATCTCCCGAACATGGCGGCGATTTATCTGTATCCATCAATCTGTTTTTTCGAAGGAACTGTGCTGAGTGAAGGTCGCGGTACTGATAAACCATTCCAGATTTTCGGACACCCGTTATTACCTGATACATTGAAGGCATTTACGCCCAAAAGTACCGAAGGCGCTAAGAACCCCAAATTATTGAATCAGCTTTGTTATGGCTGGGACCTGAGTGCCTCACCGGAGAAAATATTGCAGGAGCTGGATGGACAACTACAATTAAAATGGCTGATAGAAGCCTATCGCCTTTTCCCGGATAAAGACAGGTTTTTTATTCTACCTGCAAAAAACAACTATCAACCTCAGGAAATTTTCTTCAATAAGCTGGCCGGCAACTCCACTTTATTTCACCAGATACAAAATGGAATAAGCGAAGAGGAAATCCGTAAAAGCTGGGAACCTGCTCTGAAGCAGTTCAAAGAAATAAGAAAGAAGTATCTGATTTATAGTGAATGAGGTGGGAAGTCAAAACAATCAATTCAGAAATGGGGTTTTCTGACGCTTTACTTTTTACTTTTGGTTCCCCTCAGGCGTCGAGCTGTAAAACTTCCTTCATTATCTTTGCCTGATGGCAAGATCTCCTCAGGACTTAAGGATTATTTTCATGGGCACCCCTGATTTTGCGGTGTCTTCACTGGAAGCGATGCTCAATGCAGGTTTTAATAT
>DATCKB010000395.1:0-3197 GCA_036562505.1 Parasegetibacter sp.
CCGGTGGTACTTGATGGCAGATAAATAAATGATGCGGTTGACCACTGATAGTCCTGATTTCCCGTTGGAACCAGAGCTGTACGCCAATAATACACCACACTGTCCTGAAACTGCAAACCGGGGTCGAACTCAAGCAGACCTCCCGAAGCTGTTACTTCCTGAAAACGCAGTAAGGGTGAATTAAAATTCTCAGTTGTATCAATCTCCATTCGATACCTGAGCGGTTTCCCGAATGGATTCGACGTAGAAGCAGTTAATTTATTCAGTTGCTGATTAACTATGGCAAAATTGTATGGATAAACCGGTCGCGCATCATCTTCATAAATGACGAGTTCCTTTACCACCATATTATTGTTCTCGCATAACTCATCGGCTACATTATCGGCGTCAACCGTTACCGTTATTTTATTAATTCCTTTATCCCTCGTGGCTATTATTGGCACATTCAGAATGATGGAATCCTGACTTCCTATTGGTGGAACTTTCTGACTGTATAGTGTATCTGTAGTGTTGTCGGGCAGAGTGCGAATTATATTAATTTTAATTGAGTCACCCGAGGTTTTACCAAGGTTAAAAATTTTGGCATTAATAGTAAACTTATCTTCTGCAATCGTGAGGAAATTCGGATTCACTTTTATCTGCGCCTCGTTGATGGCATAGTCGGGTTTGTCATGCGTATTGATCCGGATATAAGGATCTCCGTGCAAAGTGATCTGTTCAGCATGAGCACGCGCATAAAAATCCTCCGGACCGGCCACATTGATAATTCTTTGCATCGCATCCCTCTGAATTTCACCCAGGGTTTTTCCATAATCGGGCCGCGTAATGAGACGATACATACCGTCTACAAAAATATTGAGGTAGTTAACGATTCCGTAGTGTGTACTTGCTACAAATCCGATGGTGCCTCTGTCTTTAGCCAGCATGAATTTTTCACTCAGCGTTTTATTGGCGCCCAGGCGCGTTAAATCATAACTAAAGAAGTTTCCGGCATTACAACCATTTACATAGAATACAGGATATTTACCCGCATTATTATAATTTTCAGGGTCACTGATACTGAATTCAAGAACGCTCGCCGATGAGTGACCGAAATAGGTTAACACACTGATTCCTTCTTCAAATAATTTGGAAAGTTGTCCGGTCGCAATCTCCTGAGCTGTTGTGGTGGTGGTTTTACAGAAGGTAGTCACCTTAGCTCCAAATACAGAATCAGAAATAATGTTTTTATATCCCTGCATATAATTACACAGCACTGTACCTAAATACGCATCACTGGCTCCTGTAACCTGCACCACATTTTTCATCCAGGCCTTATCAGCGATATTACAACTGGGTGTACGCTGTATCATTTCGTATTCAATCACCTTATCAAGGTAATTCTGAATTTCTGCCGGTGTTACCACAGATAAACGACCGATCGGAGTTAAGGGAACGGCAGTATATCCGTTATCAGTCGCCAGCATATTGTCTGAACCCGGGTAACCAAATGTCGGAACCAGACAAAGCGATGCCATTTCGGGATTTGACTGATTAGGGCGGAATGAGTTATACACTACTCCCCTTCCGATGATAAACACATATTTTGGTTTCACCGCAAAATTTGCGCGTGCAAATCTTAGAAAATCTTTTACTGAAAGCGGATGCATTCTTATACCAAACGCAAACTGATCTTCCAGTTCGTCAATATCATAAATTTTTGCACTAAACCCTCCTCCTACAGTAGAACTCCTGTATTGACGATAACGCTCAACCTGATTGCCATTGGCGCCCCCGTAAAGTCTCTTGTTACTGATAATGATATAGTCTCCCTGATTGTCTGACGAATAATAATCTATAAATTTTCGTTGTTGAAAATTATTAACAGCCACATAGTTTGAGCTCTCCTGATTTACCAATAGAAGTTTCCTTTCCGTAGGTGATGGCTCCAGCATGATTTTTACTGTGCCCGGAGTGGAAATATTTCCAACATATCTTTTACCATTGGTAAGATCGTAAAGTACCGGTGCTACAGCTCCGTACGCGAAACCGGTAATTTCCAGATAGTTTCCGGAAAGACTTGCTGGTAAACTGAATTCAAAATTCTTCGCCCCTCCGAAATTGAATTGGCGGGGATAAGTCAGTTCAATAAAAGACACACTCATTCTGTCGGTGTATCTGGTAGCTACGTTAATCACCCTGACGCTCGCCGTGCCTGAATTTATCATACTCAGAGGAACTGACGGTACGGTATAAACGGAATCAGCAAATTCAATAAGCGGTTTATCAATCAGGAGGTTCCCGTTCAGTTCCACATTCACCCTTCTGTTATTGAGGGCATTACCGCAAACCCCTAAACGAAGTTTTGCTGCCGGGCCCCCGTTATAAACAAAGAGATTGGTAAAATTCTGAACAAGTGCATTTGATGGAATTGAGTCGATATCACGGCTGGTGTACATTTCACCCTGATCGTAAGAAGAGGAATAAACGTACTCTCCGATCACCGCAGCTTTACCGTTATTTATTTTAGTATTAAAAGCTATTTCCGCCTTGTGCATGAAATAGGGTTCTGCAGGTGGAAGGGTACCACCGAGATTATTAACGGTTGGGGTTAGCCGAAGATTATTACCGGATGAATTCACGGTAAGAAAAAATGCAGCTGTATCTGTCTGCAGACTTATCTTATCAGTATGCTGGAATATCGGATCGCGATACAACACCTTATCTGGTTTCCCGTCATTTCTTTCTCCCCAGAACTCAATGTAGTCAGAGGGACCAAGCGGGCCTGTACCGGCACTTGTGTAAATGGGCACCTGTTGTCCGTTTCTCCAGAGCTGAAACTGCTCGGCCGGTATTGTCTCCCAGCCCATACTTACCAGTGAAGAATAATTGATACGATACAAACCTGTTGCACCAACTTTGAATTTATAGTAAGTCTTGTTATAATCAATCCAGCTGTTATTGAACTGCGCATTCATCTGAGCAGCAGTCAGCATAAGCAGGAAGGTAAACAAAAGCTTCATGGTATTTCTGTTCCGGGTCTTCATCGGGCTTGGGTCATTTTTCTTTTTTCTTCAAATTAAACCTTAGCGAAAATATATGGGTAAATAAGGGATTGCTTTGGTTGGCCAGATTGGTAAAAGCATAGTCGATATTCACGGTTCCAATTTTAAACCCCGCTCCCACTGCAGGCTGGTAAATCCACACTTTTTTCTGAT
>DATCKB010000401.1:0-3341 GCA_036562505.1 Parasegetibacter sp.
GATGATCGGAAGATGGGCGGGTTCAATTCTGGCGTTCGACTTAAAGCGATCCACGAGGAGTCTGTTACTGGTGATTGTTCCTTTGATTGCCTTTGGAATAATATTGGTAGTGAATTATCTCGCAGGTTATAATATTGTACCTCTTTACTATTATATTGTTTGTCTGATTATTCAGATCGGGGCTTTCTTCCTGAGTAAAGATCAGCCGGTAAGAACCCTGAAGATTTTCAGTTTACTGGGTGTAGCTTCAATGGTGATAGGTATATTTACATCCGGACAAACAGCGATATACTCGTTCCTGGCCGGTGGTTTATTCTGCTCTATCATGTGGCCTGCAATTTTTAATCTGTCACTTGCGGGACTCGGAAAATATACTACTCAGGGTTCAGCATTTCTTGTTATGATGATTCTCGGAGGAGGTATTATTCCACCTATTCAGGGTAAACTGGCCGATATCATGGGAATTCACCAGTCGTACTGGGTTGCAGTCGTTTGCTTCGCATTCCTTGCATTCTTTGCTTTCGCTGTAAAACAGATATTGCGTCGTCAGGGAATCGACTATGATGCCAGAGTGGAAAGTACTACTCATTAGATTTTAATGCACTTATCCGGTATCCGGCTTGAAATTTTTAAACGCAGAATTGAAGAATGACTTTTATTGACCTTTCGAAAGAGATAGCTATCGGGATTGACATAGGTGGTACCAATACAAAATACGGAGTAGTTAATCACCGTGGTGAGATTCTTTATCAGGGCGATATTCCAACTGATAAAGGGGGAAATGTGGGAGAGTTCATTAACGATTTATACGCCACATTGCAGCCCATCATTTCAAGTCTTCCGGATCCATCAAAAATTCGTGGTATCGGTGTTGGAGCTCCTAATGGGAATTACTATACCGGTACTATTGAATATGCACCAAATCTTCCCTGGAGAGGCGTTGTTCCTATTGCTAAGCTCATCGGTGAAAAATTCGGGTTAAGGTGTAATCTGACCAATGATGCCAATGCTGCGGCCGTTGGTGAAATGATGTATGGTGCGGCCAGGGGTATGAAAGATTTTATCATGATTACACTAGGAACAGGAGTTGGAAGCGGAATTGTAGCAAACGGACAACTGATATACGGGCATGATGGGTTTGCCGGTGAACTCGGGCACGTCATCGTTCGTCCGGGTGGCCGGAAACACTGGTCAACCGGTGCTCATGGTTCGCTGGAAGCATATTGTTCTGCAACTGGTATAGCCATAACGGCAAGGGAGCTGCGAAAAAATACACCTGATTCTTTGCTGAATAATTTTACGGAAGAAGAAATTGATTCGCGTGTGGTATTCAACTGTGCAGAGCAGGGAGACCCGGCTGCAATTGAAACTTTCCGTTTTACCGGTCAGATTCTGGGTGAAGCACTGGCGAATTTCATTATGTTCTCTTCACCGGAAGCGATTATACTATTTGGCGGGGTGATAAAAGCAGGAAACTATATTCTCAAACCGGCAAGAGAACACATGGAAAAAAATCTCTTACCGATTTTTCAGAACAAAGTTAAACTGGTATTCAGTGATCTGAAGGAAGCAGATGCAGCGATCTTAGGTGCTAGTGCCCTTGTGTGGGAAATGAGGTAGCACCATCCTTCTCCTGAAGCCATTTTTCTCTGCCATAACCGGCAATAACGTGGCGTTCTGCATGGTATGAAGAACGAACCAGCGGACCACTTTCTACGTAATCGAAACCGATTTCATAGCCGATTTCCCGAAGCTCAGCGAACTCATCCGGATGTACAAAACGCTGTACCGGCAAATGTTTGGGCGTAGGCTGAAGGTATTGTCCGAGTGTAACCACATCCACTCCATTATCATAAAGGTCCTTCATGGTCTGAACCACTTCTTCTTTGGTTTCACCCAGTCCGAGCATGATACCTGATTTGGTGCGCATACCACCCTCCTTCAAAATCCGGAGGGTTTCCATACTTCTCCAGTATTTTGCCTGAATTCTTACCTGGCGGGTCATCCGCTCAACGGTTTCGATATTATGAGACACTACTTCAGGAGCAGCATCAATGATGCGCTGAATATTTTCCTTTTCTGCTTTAAAATCAGGAATCAGTGTTTCGAGCGTGGTTTCGGGATTAAGGGCTTTAACTGCTTTGATGGTATTATACCAGATAATTGAACCACCGTCTTTCAGCTCGTCTCTGTCTACCGAGGTGATTACAGCGTGTTTCACCTTCATAAGATGGATAGCTTCTGCAACCCGTTGAGGTTCATCCCAGTCAACAGGATCCGGCCGGCCTGTAGCCACAGCGCAAAATCCGCAACTGCGGGTACAAATATTTCCGAGAATCATGAATGTTGCTGTTCCTGCACCCCAGCATTCACCCATATTCGGACAGTTTCCGCTTTCGCAGATCGTGTGCAGTTTATGGTGATCAACCAGATTTCTGACGTGTTTGTAGTTTTCTCCGATGGGTAATTTAACTCTGAGCCAGTTGGGTTTCTTTACCTTCGTCGTTTCTTCATTAATCTTCGGAACTACCGGCAACTCCTGCATTATTCTATATTAAATGAGATAAATTAATAAGGTTACAGACTGCAAAAATACGTTTCTACCTGCGTCTGCCAAATTCAATAGCGAAGTAGGCGTTAAAGAAGAACTGTTTCTGATCATTTCTGACCATCATGGGAATTTTTTTGCTGAAGAATTCAGCGCTGAGGCCGATTTCAACGGCAGAAACAGATTCGTTGAAGCGGCCGTAATCGAAGCGTAAACCCAGTTTCCCGTAGGCACCCGGGTTTATTTTGATTTCGTTCCAGCCACGTCGGAGACCGGTTCCACCTGTAATCTGTCCGAATTCAAACAGGCTGCTGTCGCTTGCAATCCCCGAGCCGTACTTGATTTCCCGGATATCCTGAGTAACCGGATCCTGTACCTGAACATAATAAGGCCTTTGCAGTCCCAAGGATAAACCACCCAGATATACTGCCTGAATAGAAACCCCGTTTTTATTGCCCTTGTCGCCTATTCTGCGGGATTGCCCAGTTCCCAGTCTCACAGTATAGAAATAGTTTTCTTTTCCGTAAATAAAGGGATTACTGGAAAAAATACCGCTACCGAAGGTTAAAACCTTCTTCAGTTCTTTCGGATGTTTAATTTCAGCTATTTCAATCTGATAAATGTTAGATTTATAACGATCCTTCATTCTCCCCAGTTCCAGAAAAGCACCATAACCATTAGATTTCAATTGCACGCCGAAAACTGTTTGCCGGTTATATACGAGTACGCCTTCTTCTTCCTGCCTGATCATCGCATTAATCCGCTCCTTTCTTTCCTCCCTTCTCTCCTCTCT
>DATCKB010000404.1:0-4441 GCA_036562505.1 Parasegetibacter sp.
CATGATATGTCTAAGTTTGAAGTGGGGGTACATATGCATGCTCTTTTCGGCGAGGATGGCGATCAGCTTGCAAATGAATATTATCCTCTTTATGCAGCTCAGATGAACCGTATTGGCCGGCAACGTGGCTGGCCTCCCTATCAGCGCCAGCAATTTGATTACGGCCGTTCGCCAAACGGACATTTAGTCGTTGGCGATGTTAACCAGGTAGTTGATAAAATTCTTTATGTGCATGAAATGTTTGGATTAACACGGTTTTCAGCACATATGGATGTTGGTGCACCCTCTCATGCAACTTTGATGAAGGCTATAGAGATTTTCGGCACTAAAATAGCACCGAAAGTGAGGGAGGCAATCAGGGATAAATCCGGGTAAAAATAAACCCTGAATTATACCCGAATTCCGTGAGCAAGCAGGCGCTTCCAGTCAGGATGTTTACGTAAATAGCTCACTACATACGGGCAGGTAGGCACTAATTTAAGTTTGCGTTCTTCAACTAGTTGCAAAACTTTCTCTACCAACACAGCTGCCACACCTTTGCCTTCCAACGCCCGCGCAACTTCTGTATGGGTCAGAAAAATCCTGTCACCAGCAATGGTGTATTCCAGTCGCGCCAGGTTCCCGTCAACCCGCATTTCAAACTGGTTTGCAATGGTATTGTCTTTAATCGGTATGTCGGATAGATTCATGAATGGTAGTTGGTTATTTATACTTCTCCTTCAACGTTTCAATGGTGTTCTTCGTCAGTTTCTTCAGCACATCAACGTTAATGTCTGACAATCGCTTTATATAAATGCAGGCCTTACCCATTTTGAATTTTCCCAATTCTTTCAATAACTCATCCTGCTTTTCTCCCCCAACATACACATAAAGTGAAATAGCTGCCTTTCTGGGAGAGAATCCGACCAGGGGCCAATCTCCTTCTTGTTTACTTCTTTCCGATTTATAATGATATTGACCAAAGCCGATTATTGACGGTCCCCACATCTTGGGCTCAAAACCGGTGAACTCACGCAAAATGCGGAGCAACTCAAAACTGTCTTTTTTCTTTTGTTCCGTATCGGCCACGAGATTTATAAACTCATCTACATCAGCGTTGGTTTGTTTGGTTTTTATCTCTGCCATAAGATTATTTTTTTACGAATTTAGGCATAACTTAACGGACCGCCCTGTTTAAAAGCAAGCATTGCGAACATTCTTAAGAAAAGTTTGTTCTCATAAGTTAACGAATGCAACATAATATATGAAGAAAATAGGCTTTCTTTCGTTTGGTCACTGGGCAAAGCATCCCGCGTATAAGACACGCACGGCAAGCGATACTTTACTGCAGTCCATAGATTTAGCTGTGGCTGCTGAGGAAATCGGCCTCGACGGAGCTTATTTTCGGGTACATCATTTTGCAAAACAACTGGCATCTCCTTTCCCGCTTCTGGCTGCCATCGGTGCAAAAACCAGTAAAATTGAAATTGGTACAGGAGTAATTGATATGCGCTATGAAAACCCGTTGTATATGATTGAAGATGCAGGGGCCGCTGATCTTATTTCAGGAGGTCGCTTGCAGTTAGGTATCAGCAGAGGTTCTCCGGAACAGGTGATTGACGGTTGGCGTTATTTCGGATATGAACCGATGGAAGGAGAAACGGATGCAGAGATGGGACGCCGGAAAGCACTGGAGTTTCTGGAAAAGCTTGATGGCGTGGGATTTGCGGAGCCGAATCCTTATCCGATGTTTCCAAACCCACCAGGATTGCTCAGGCTGGAACCGCATTCAGAAGGGTTGAGAGAAAGAATCTGGTGGGGGTCTGCATCAAACGCAACCGCAATATGGGCTGCAGAGAATGGAATGAATCTTCAAAGCTCTACGCTGAAATACGATGAAAGTGATAAACCCTTTCATGTACAGCAGGCAGAACAAATCAGGCTATTTAAAGATGCCTGGAAAAAGTCAGGTCATCTACGTGAACCACGTGTATCCGTAAGTCGCTCCATCTTTGCTCTTGTTAATGAGCAGGATCACTATTATTTTGGTCATGAAGGCGATCGTGGTGATAAAGTAGGGATGATTGAACAGGACCGCAGGGCAATTTTTGGCCGTACATATGCTGCAGAACCCGATCAGCTTATTGAAGAACTGGCCGGGGATGAAGCCATACAGGAAGCGGATACTTTATTGCTGACTATTCCTAACACGCTGGGTGTTGAATATAATATTCATCTGCTCGAATCAATTCTGAAATATGTAGCACCATCATTAGGCTGGCGGTAATGGGGGTGTAAAACCGTTCGGGCTTAAGAATGAGTTTTGCATATTCCTATCGCCACCCCATTCTGTCGCGTAATGAAGTGATATGGGCAACATGATGCTTACCGTGGTGCGCATACATTCCCAGCAGGAACCAGAGTGTCATTTCACGTTTATGATCGGGATGGAAAATCGTAGTTTGCCATTCCTGATCGGTTAAATCTTTAATAGTAGCATACCAGCGGGTATGTAAGGCGTGTATTAAGGTGGTACTTATATTCACAGGTACTTCCGCCATATCCGGGAGTTGTGCCCAACGATTTTCATCGTAAGGTTTGATAACCGGATTATCTTCTGTCAGTGCCAGCTTAAACCTTATGTAAGCATTCATATGACTGTCTGCCACATGATGCACAACTTGTTTGACGGTCCATCCTCCTTCCCGGTACGGAGTATCCAGATGTGCTTCATCCAGATTGATAATGGCATATTCCAGAAGTTCCGGTAACAGCTTTAAATCTTTCAGCCACCGTTCCTTCTGTTCGGTAGAGAAAGGCTGGGGTTCATATTTTCCGATCGGATAACGAAGTTGATATTCAGGTGTTGTGGTGGACATGCGGATGTGGTTTACTAGTTTTCTGCGATTGAATGCAGTCAGCCAATTTATTAAATACTTTGAGAGTTACAAAGATTTTTTGTGGACGGTAAAAAATACGGGTGAGGTGTAATGCAAAATGTTTAATTTGGCCAATTAACCAAACAGATAAATGAACGGGGATGGTTACAAATTTCCCGCTTAATCGTTTCTATAGTATATCAGGTTTTTTACCTGAGTTTGAAGCTTAAAAAGAAAATATATTGTATGCTGGGAAAGTCTTCTCAAATAGCCCGTCTGATTGCGAAATACCCGAAAGGAACAATCGAAAATCAGGAAGAAATAGTGCTGACTCAATGGCGCAACGAATCGCGGGAAAATGAAGCGAAATTTCAGCAATTGATTAACGACGATTATTTACTGGATAAAATAGAAAACTGGTTACCTCAACGGCAACAGCTTTTTGCGGAAATAAAAAGCCGAATAAACGCTGAGTCGCATCAATCAGCTGATTCAGTTTGCCGATTTCGGATGCTGAATTATATCATTTGATGAAAACCATTCCAATTACTGTTAAAGGCAAAGTTGTAGATGAAAATGGTATGCCGGTTGAAGGGGTGACCGTCACTGTAAAAGGGCAGTCGAAAAATACTGTTACCGACAAAAATGGCGAATTTACTTTTTCATTAGTTGACCAGGATGTAGTGCTGGTGTTTTCTCATGTCGGGATGGAAACTGTGGAGGAAAGCGTTCAGAATAATACAGAATTACTCGTGGTAATGAAACCCAGAGTCAGTTCGCTTTCGGGAGTGGAACTGATTGTCTATACGGGTTATCAACAACTTCCGCAGGAAAGGGTTACCAGTTCTTTCGGAATAATCAACAATGAACAACTGAACAGAAAAGCGGGAACTGATATATTGAGCCGACTGGAAGGGCTCACCACCGGTATTCAGTTTGATAAACGATTTCTTCTGCCTAACCAGAGTGCTATCGGGGTTAATAATATAATGGTCCGCGGACTGAGCACCCTGACTAATCAGATCAAATCACCATTGATCGTAATCGACAATTTCCCTTACGACGGGGGATATCAATAATATTAACCCGAATGATATTGAAAACATTTCTCTTCTCAAAGATGCAGTGGCAGCCTCAATCTGGGGTGCAAAAGCCGGAAATGGAGTTATCGTTTTGACTACGAAGCGTGCGCATTATAACCAGCCGTTTAAGCTTTCTTTCAACAGTAACTTACAGATTATAGAAGCACCTGATTTACTTAAATATCCATCAATGAGCAGTGCATCTTACATTGAAATTGAGAAATTGCTGTTTGAAAATGGGATTTTCGATGGAGCCCTTAGTGATTCAAAATACCCTTCTTTTTCTCCAGTAGTAGAAATCCTTTCTAAGAGAAGAAGTAATCTTATTTCTGCAGGAGAAGCGGACGCGCAAATTGCTTTAATGGAGTCACTGGATGTCAGAAAGGATTTCGAAAAGTATATTTATCGAACTGGAATAAACAACCAGTATGCATTAAATATGTCGGGTGGAACGGCCAATGCGAAATATCTGGTTTCGGCAGGATATGATAAATCTCTTTC
>DATCKB010000507.1:0-6070 GCA_036562505.1 Parasegetibacter sp.
GCAATAAAAACCCTGTCGGACCAAACCGGCAATTTTTTAGTTTAAGTATTTAGGGTGTTTTTATCGGCTCCGGAGATATATAATATTCTCCTTTATTGTGTATTCCAGATTGAACTCGTTACTCAATGCATTCAAAACCTGATCCAGCTCAGCGTTTTTAAATTCGGCTGTGTATCCGCGTGATGTAACAGGCATTTTTACTTCAAGTCCGAACCAACGCTCAATTTTTTCTGCGATCTCCTGATAGTTTGCATCATTGAACCGCAGAATACCGTCTTTCCATTCAGACATTTCATGTACACCTGACAACGACACATCCGTATTTCCACTGTTCTTGTTAAACGTGACCGACTCTCTCTCATTCAGCACCACCATTCTGAGTTTTATTAAAGGCGCTGTAACCGGAAGGTTATTTTTTTCAGTTCTTTGTTGCGAATCTTCCTTGCTTTTTGGCTTTGTCAGTTTAATCAAAGGAAACTCTTCCTGATTCTTAGAAACCTCTGCATTTCCTTTTTCAACCTGAACTTTCACGGTACTGTCAGACGGAAATGCCGAAATATTCAGCCTGGATCCTTTGGTTGTAGTAACCAGATCACGCGTTTTAATTTTAAACGGTTTGCTTTCATCCTTGAGATTAAAATATGCTTCACCTTCCAGATACACTACCTTATGCTCATCAACCTCTTCGGGAAAACTGATTTTCGTTTCCGCATTTACAAAAACCTCTGACCCGTCGCTAAGTGTTAACCGTGTTCTTTCACCTTTACCCGTTTGTAAACTTGTCAGGGTACCATTATTTGTTTCGTCTGTATGTCCGGTCAGGAAATATCCCATCCAGATACCTAATGCCAGAAAAACAATACAGGCCGCCGCAGCAGAAAGCCAGAACCTTTTAGCCGATTGTATTGAAAATACTCCGGCTTCCTGTTTTTCCGCGTTTATCGCCCTATCCAGAATATATTCAAACTCAGGAACTTCGGCTGTTTCAAATGCTCCTTCATTCCAATACTCCTGCAACAGGCTCATCGCCTCATCTCTCTTCGTGTGGTCGGTTAACCAATCGTTCACCTTCTTTCTTTCTTCCGGAGACGCAGTATTATTAAAATACCGATTTAAAATTTCCTTTTCCACTTCTTCTGTTTGTTTTCTGTCGGTATATAATGTATACACACGACTTGTTAAATACCCCTATGTCTTAAAAAAAAAATTTCAGTAAAAAAGTTCTATGATCAGAAAAATCAGCGCAGTGGGTTTGTACCCCTCCTTTTCCAGGCTTCTCCTGATTATTTTCAACCCTTTATTTAACTGATTTTCAACTGTGCTTTTGGATATATGCATTTCTTCAGCTATCTGCGAAACACTATAACCCTCCAGTTTGTTCTTTTTAAAAATCTGTCTGCAGCGATCCGGAAGTTGTTGCATAGCTTTTGAAATAAGTTGCTGTAACTCACGTTCTTCATTACCCGCAGATCTGGATTTTTCTAACCGGTAACCCATTTCCCTGATATAGTTCTCCCGATAGCTTCGATTGCGGAGTGAATTGTAAACCAGATGTTTAGCTATCGTCACTATATATCCTTCCAGATTATTCTGAGGTACAATTTTTTCCCTCGATTTCCACAGCCGCACAAAAGTATCCTGTATAATTTCATCTGCTTCTTCTTTGGTAAAACCGAAACCCGCACAGTATCCGGCCAGGCGTGGAGCATATGCTTCGTAAATTATACGAAACGCAACGGGATCACCCTGGTGAAGTCGTTCTGCAATTTTCTTTAAATCATTCTCTTCCGCATTCATCTCTGTATCTGTTTGATTTCTAAAATTATACAATCCTACTTCATTTTTTACTACTTTTAGACCGGTCTGTCAATATAGGTTTGGAGCTAATGAAAAATTTTGAACCAGATTATAATAAGCAAATATTTGATCGCATTTCCGGAGGCGATGAAAAAGCCTTCAGTGAATGTTATGAAGAATACCGCCGGCTATTGTACCCATTTCTGTTCAAACTTACAAAATCCGCTTCCGCCACTGAAGATCTTATTCAGGATACAATGTTAAAAGTTTGGTTATCACGGGATAAGTTTTCTGAAATCGGGAATCCACGGGCCTGGATATTCCGAATAGCATCGAACACCGCACATAACTGGTTGAAAAATAGTCTAATAAGACAAAACTCCACAACACCTCTACACTACAAAGAAGACCAGGAAGACCATAGTTCTGAAGTATTTTTAGAATTGAAAGCTATCCGGGAAATTGTTCAGGAAGCTATAGCCGAATTGCCCCCACAACGCAAGAAAGTGTATCTTTTAAACAGGGAACAAGGGTTAACTGTGAGCGAAATAGCTCAGAAACTCAATATTTCACCGAGTACGGCAAAGAACACATTACTGGCAGCTGTAAAATACATCCGCGAAAAAGTGGAGCGCTCGGGGTATGGTCTGGCGAATATTTTTCTGATTTTTTTTCAGCTCAATTAGGCCTTTTTTTGTTCTCAGTTGTCTTATTTGAAAAGACTAAAACTTTTTACGCGGATGACTGAAAACCAACGTATTCTCGAACTCTTAAAGCAATATCTGGAAAGTGACCCGAATCCGGAAGTTCAGAAGGAATTACTTAATCTTATAAATCGTAAGGATTCGGAGGAGAATATCAAATCCGCAATTCAGCAGTTAATAGAATCAGGCAACCTGGAGGAAATTCCGCAACCGATTGATCTTCAAAGCCGGATTGACGCTATTCTTCAGGTTGATATAACTCCTGAACAACCAAAACTCCGGACGTTTAATTGGTCATGGGTCAGATACGCTGCTGCAATAATATTATTTATTGCAGCAGCGGCTTACTGGTTTTCCTGGAATGCATCCATAACTAAATCAGATAATAATTATAACCAGAATAAACTTGCAAATACAACCGAAGTTGAACCCGGAACTGAAGGTGCTGTACTGACTCTTGCAGATGGTACGCAGATCGTTCTGGATTCTCTGGAAGATGGAGTAATCACCACGATTTCCGGGGCAGAACTGAAACTTACAGATGGCCAGCTGCAGTATCAGACTTCATCATCTACATCGCTTGAATCAGAATCTACCTCAACCGGGGTTCTCTATCACACGTTAACTACCCCCCGCGGGCGCCAGTTTAGTCTCACACTTCCTGACGGAACAATGGTTTGGCTAAATGCAGCCTCTTCCATTAGGTTTCCTCTCGTATTCCCGGAAAATGAAAGAAAAGTAGAAGTGTCGGGTGAGGTTTATTTTGAAGTAGTGAAAAAAATGAGAGGCGGCAAAACAAAATCTGATTCTGAACCTGTTCCCTTCTTTGTCAATACCAGAAACCAGCAAATTGAAGTTCTGGGCACACACTTTAATGTCAACGCATATGAAGATGATGAGGATGAGCGCACTACATTACTGGAAGGAAGTGTAAAAGTATCTCCGCAACCACATATCCATACCGATGATATTTCCGCAACAAGACCCGTGATTCTGAAACCGGGGCAACAAACAGTGATATCGGGTCAGAATGGCCTGACAAAACCTGTTTTCGTTTCCACAGACGAAGTAATGGCCTGGAAAAATGGTCTTTTTCAATTCGACAGAACAAATATTCACCAGATTATGAAGCAAGTGGCCAGATGGTATAATGTAGACGTGGTGTACAAGAACAATCTGAGTCAGATGGATTTCTCCGGAACAGTTGCACGTTCGGAGAATATCTCAGAAGTGCTGAAAATGCTGGAGCTGACCGGTGCAATACGTTTCAGGCTTGAAGGAAGAACTGTGGTAGTTTTTAAATAACAACACGACAAAATAAATCCGAAAAAAAACCAGAAGTGCCGCGAACACTCCTGGTGAAACGTCGGGCTTACAAAATAAATAAACCTGTTTAGTCAATTATTCGAAAACCCAAACCAAAACAAAGTTATGTATTTAAGTGCTATTTCGTCGTGGCATGCAAAAGATGCTGTGTGGCGACAAGAGAAGCAAAAACTGCTTAAAGTTATGAAGTTGACAACTTTACTGCTGTTTGCTGCCTTCTTACAGGTGTCAGCAAATAGTTTTTCCCAAAAGGTGACGCTGAGTGTAAAAGAAGAGCCGCTGGAAAAGGTGTTTAAACTTATAAAGGAGCAAACAGGTTTTCAGTTTCTCTACAATAATCAGATGCTCGATAAAGCACCCCCTGTAACCCTCCGGTTGATTGAAGTTCCGCTGGAGCAAGCGCTGACTGAGTGTTTTCGCAACCAGCTCCTTCAGTATAATATCATCGATAAAACCATTGTGATCAGTCCGAAAGCCGGTAAGGATGCATCAGGTTCCGGCGACCTGCCGCTTCCTCCGGTAGTTATAACAGGAAAAGTAACCAATGAAAGCGGTGAACCTATTGAAGGAGCTACCCTGACTGTAAAGAATTCCGAGCGCGGAACCACCACCGACGCAAAAGGGAATTTTACCATCCGCCTGCTCGACGGGGAACACATATTGGTAGTTTCTTATGTGGGTATGAAAACCCGGGAGGTCGACGTAAAGGGAAAAACAAACATAACCGTAGTTTTGGAAAAAGCTGAAAATGCGCTGAGTGATGTGGTGATAACCGGTTACTTTTCGGTAGATAAAAAAACTTATACAGGATCTGCTACCAGTATTTCAGCCGCAGATATAGCAAAAATCAATGCGGGTAATATATTTACTGCGTTGCAGACCATCGAGCCTTCATTCAAACTAATTGAGAACCTGGAAATAGGTTCCGACCCTAACTCGCTTCCTGAAATAGAACTAAGAGGTGCCGGAAGTTTCCCGACTGTATCAGGGGAGCTTCGTTATAACCCTAATCTTCCCACATTTATTCTCGACGGCTTTGAAGTAAATGTTCAGAAAATATTTGACCTGGACCCTAACCGCGTTGCATCTATTACTATTCTGAAAGATGCTGCCGCTACAGCTATTTACGGATCACGCGCAGCAAACGGAGTAGTTATTGTGGAAACCAAGGTACCGGAAAGAGGAAAGCTACAAATTAATTACAAAGGCGATTTCAAGTTCTCCACCGCGGATCTTACAGGTTATGATTTGCTCAATGCTGAAGAAAAGCTAGCATTTGAAATGTTAGCCGGAGTTTATCCGGGTTCCAATCAGATCATAAACATCGAAAATAACATGGATGAGTATTATCAGAAACTCCGGCTGGTGCGCATGGGCTATAATACCGACTGGCTCGCGCAACCTATCAACAAGGTAGCAGTGGCCCACCGGCATAGTATTCAGATTGAAGAAGGTACTCCTCATCTGCGTTATAACCTGAATCTGTTCTATGATAAAGACAATGGAGTGATGAAAAAATCATCACGTGATCGTTTGGGTATAGGTGCATACTTCCAGTATCGTATTAAGAATATTACCCTGATGAACAATCTGACCTATAATCAGGTAAAAGGTAACAACTCACCATACGGTACATTCAGTGAATACGCCAAGGTCAATCCATATTTGCCGATTCATGATATCAATGGCAACCTGGTGAAGTACTTTAATTTTGTAAACACAGCTAATCCCTTGTATAACGCCAATGTTGGCCTGATCGATTTTGAATCATACGATGAAATCATCAATAACTTTAAATTTGAGTGGAACATCGTTCCGGGCAAGTTGCGACTAAAAACTTCATTGGCATTCACCAAACGTATCACAGCTGATGAACTTTATTTACCTGCAGATCACACCTCGTTCCGCACACTCTACGACAGCCAGTCGGGAGAACAGCGCGCAAATGCAGGAACTTATCGCACAGAATATGGTAAGGACCATGTCATGAATGCCAATGCTGTAGTTTCATACACAGCTGTAGGTAACGGACATCAACTGGCCTTTAACGGGGGAGCGGAAATGATCACTTCCAATTTCAACCTGAATGTATTTCAGGCCAGAGGCTTTCCAAACCGCCTGCTGAACCACCCCAGCTTTGCAACTTCATACGATATGTTATCCACTGCATCCGGCGCCACCAAACCGGGAGGTGCAGAAGATATTAATCGCGCAGCAGGATTTTTCGGTACTGTTAACTATAC
>DATCKB010000508.1:0-2684 GCA_036562505.1 Parasegetibacter sp.
GTATAGTGTTCAATAATACTATTAGCGGAACTACCACCACCTCGGTAAGAAACAAGGCTGGTATGCCTGTTGAATACACGTTTCAATTAACAGTAAGTAACACATTTAAAGGGCCCGGAGGAAGCTTTACCCATATGCAGCCGGTAATTACGGTGTATGGACCGGATTTACTGGATGCGTCCGGCGAACCGGGAGATAATATCACATATGGCCCCGACCTTCTGTTTGATGATTTGAGCGGTTCGAGAAACATCAATACTACATTGAGCCCCTATATCGGTACCGGAGATGTAATAATAGAATATTCCATTAACGGGGGTGTAATTTCACTGGATGGTGGGCTAAACTACGAGTTTGAAGTGACAACTATATATTCCGGGACCTTCAGTCTAACCTATTACTGGTGCCCTGCAAGTCCGCTTAACAATAATATCCGCAACTTCGCCGCCTACAATAAAGACGGACTGGTTCACCTGAGCTGGTTCGGTGCCGATGAAATACCCGGAGTTACCTATGAGCTGGAAATCAGCAAAGACGGCAGGAATTTCACCCGGTTCAGTACTATACAAACCGGTAGCTTCAGCAACGGGTACCACACTGAGTATTACCAACCTGAAACAGGTAGCGGAGAACTGTATTTCCGTATAAAAAGAATTGATCCATCAGGTAAAGTGGAGTATTCACCGGTTAAAACAGTACAATTTTCGGAAGGCGGACTGGTATATGAAATCTATCCCAACCCGGCAGTCAAGGGTGTAAAACTGACCTTCGACCATATCATCAGGGGAAATATGGAGGTTGAACTGCTGAATACTACGGGTCAACGTGTGTTTCAGAAAAAATATTTTATCGATAACCAGCCCCACTTAACAGTAGAATGGATCCGGCAGCCACCTCCGGGCATTTACTACCTGCGGGCAATTGACCTCAATAATGGGCGACAGACAACCCGAAGGCTCGTAATAAAATAATCATCGGAGCCGGCTTATTGCAGAATTTTTATGAGGCAGTGTGAAGGTTTTTTTCACCATTACCCTTCAGAACGGGATTGATTTCCCCGCCGGAAAACAACACGGTATTATATTTGCCAGTCTACGTTTAGTTAAATAATCCCCCGAATTTGACTAATTATTTTACTTTTGTTGGAAGATCAATAGAACCGAATGGAATACAATACTCAGAGAAATTTCCTGATAATGCGCGAATATGGCAGACATATTCAGAAGATGATTGAATATCTGATGACTATCGAGGATCCGGAGCGCCGCCAGAGAAATGCTTACGCAGTAATAGAATTGATGGGGTTTCTGAACCCTCACCTGAAAAATGTAGAAGATTTCAGACATAAACTTTGGGATCACCTGTTTTTAATCTCAGACTTTAAACTGGATGTGGAATCTCCATATCCTATTCCCACAAAAGAAACACTTAAAGCTAAACCGGAACGCCTTAAATACCCTAAAGGATACCCACGCTATGCCCACCTGGGTAAGAACATAGAGGTGATTATCAACAAAGCCCTGGCAGAAGAAAATCCCGAAAAACGTGCAGGATTTGCCCAGACCGTTATTTACTACATGAAACTTGTGTACAATAACTGGCATAAGGAAAATGTACACGACGACACTGTAAAAAATGAACTGGCTATTATTACAAAGGGTGAGCTGGAGCTCTCGAGCGCTCCTGCAGTAAAAGTTCCGCCGTTCCGGCAACAAAATGAAGGCAGAGGAAATTACGACTTCCGGAATAAAAGATCTCAGAAGTTTCAGCAAAGAGGTGGAGGAGGGAACAGAGAGGGAAGAGATAACCGCAACGGCAACGGAAATAACCGGAACAACGGCGGAAACAACAAATACAACAAGAAGCGGTTTAAGTAAACGGATTTATATCTTTGTTGCCCCCGGCCTTTTAAAGAACCGGGGGTTATTTTTGCTCGCGTAAAAATTTTATATTACAGCTAATGCATTCATTCGAAATACACGGAGGGAAAAGTTTAAAGGGAGAGATTACTCCGCAGGGTGCAAAAAACGAAGCCCTGCAGGTTATCAGTGCAGTATTACTCACAGATGAAGAAGTTACTATCAGCAATATTCCGGATATACTCGATGTAAACCTGCTTATCGATCTTCTTCAGGAAATTGGTGTGAAGGTGAAGCGGAGCAGCAGAGATACCTGCACATTTCAGGCAGATAATGTAGATATTGAAGCTTTAAAAAAAGCAAGTTTCCGGGAAATAAGCGGCCGTTTACGGGGATCTGTAATGATAGCAGGACCAATGCTGGCGCGATTTCGAAAAGCTTATCTCCCCAAACCCGGCGGAGATAAAATAGGAAGACGCCGGCTGGATACCCATATCCGCGGCTTTGAGAAACTCGGAGCGCGGTTCAATTATGAAAATGATCAGCATTTCTTTAGTCTGGAAGCCAATCCACTTAATGGCTCGTATATGCTTCTGGATGAACCTTCCGTGACAGGAACAGCTAATATCATTATGGCTGCAGTAATGGCTGATGGCATCACTCAGATTTATAACGCTGCCTGCGAGCCTTATATTCAGCAACTTTCGAAGATGCTGAATAATATGGGCGCAAAGATCAGTGGGATTGGAAGCAATATGCTCACCATCGAAGGTGTAAAAAAACTGAAAGGCGCCACACATCGCATACTTCCGGACATGATTGAGG
>DATCKB010000412.1:0-3909 GCA_036562505.1 Parasegetibacter sp.
ATCTGGAGTCTGCCTTCAGATGAATACGGTCCAACGCTGATAAGCGAAGCATATTCTACTGCTTTATTTGCATGACCCTGTGTTCCTGTGATCGCGCAGTCATTGGTGCATACCCTCTTTTTCATTGTAAACATACGTAAAAAGAAGGCTGTTTACCCAAATCACCTCATTTTGTATTGCCTTTCAAACTCGCAGTAACGAGTCCGCCTTTGCGACTATCAACTTCAATCACTGCTTTGTCTGCAGATCCGCTTACGATCCATTTGACTTTCACAGCCCCCATACCAGGTATATTGGCTACTTCCAGTGTCTGAGGATTATGTTTCTGCTCAGTCGTGTGATTAAAATCAGCATTTTCTACAATCATGCCCGCAATAACATTGGCGTTTTTCAACGATATGTAATCAGGTCTTTCTATTTTGAAACGAATATCGTGCGAAGAGTGTGTAGGCATTATCCGCGTATTCATAATCGTTGCGGTTACTTCTGAGAGTCCGCCACCCAGACTCTTCACCTGAAATTCATGCACTTCAAGTTTGGGCATCTGCTGAGCATGCAGAATTGTAAAGGCCATATTCCTGTGGGCATCTTCCATCAATAAAAATCCCGGATGATTTCTTGTATAGTTCTTTTTTGCCCCGCCAATCTCTATATCACCGAATTGAGGATGTTTAAACGGCTTCCATTCTACATAAGCATCTTTAAACAACAGGTACTTATCAAAATCCTCCCATTCCGTATTCTGATTACGATTTGGATTGGATTTCTCATTAAAGAGTTTGTAAGGTGTCATCAGTTCATTACTAAACGTAAATATACCCCGGTTCAATGCCAGCCAGTCAATCTCGCCTCCATACACGGTGTACAGGTCCTTAAACAAAACCATATATCGATAACCGGGCACCATACGTTCGCCCAGTTTACCTATATAATCATACACCTCATTGTCAGACGAAGAAAAATATATTTCATCTTCAGCAGCTCCGGGGCCGCGAAGAAACATTCCTCCATAGTTATGATAACTCTGTGCACCGGCAATATTCGAACGCTTCATAATAAACTCCTTTACAGCGCGGGTTTCAGGAAGTGTACCAGGATAAAAAAGTGCGCCTCGCTGTACATAATCGGGTTGCCAGTTCCACGCCCAGTCACGGTTAGGATCATACGTACCGGTTGCATCTTCATTCACCCGGCCATCACCGTCATTATCTATGCCTTCATATCCCAACATTTCATACTCTCCCTGCTGATCTGAGCGCACTCTTATCATTCGCTGCGGATTATCAGGATCCACAATAAATTTACCGGTAATTGATTTGCGGCGCATTTGAACGATGTTCCCATCGCCATCCAGATCATCAAGTAAATCTTCATCTATAAGTCCGTCACCGTCGTCATCAAATGGCATTCTACCTGTTCTGGAGGTGTTTGGATTATTCGGATGATAAATAAAATATTCTCTGGAATCGGGGTTGATTGTCGGAAGTATATAAAATATTCTCTCCTTCAGAAGTTCATTGATAACCTTTACTGAGTGGAAACTTTCTGCAAGATACCAGGCAGTATACAAAGCTACTTCAGTGGTTTGCATTTCATTCGCATGGATACCGCCATCAATATAGAATCCTGGTTTTCTGTCAGGAATACCGGTTTTGTAATCTGTAATACTCAACGCCCAGATATCTCTTCCTTCATAAGACTTGCCAATCGACTGAAGTTTAACCAGATCCGGATAGGCAGCAGCGAGCTCTTTGCAGATTCGTGTAATTTCAGCCTGATCACTGTATTTATTCCAGTAAACCTTCACTTTGGGATTCGCCGGAGAGCCAATCGCTCTGATACCGTTCAGATCAGCAGGATCTATCTTAGCCGGATCCTGGGCCGTTAGTATTCCTGAAAATAATATTGCTGCAAAAAATATAATGTAACGCATCGTTTCAAATTTAAAGTGGTGCAATGTTATAAGCTTAACTCAATTGATTTGGTACCAGTAGTGGCGCAGCCGGCGGTAATTATTATTTTGCCTTTACCACTGATCAACCAGCTGTGAGTTACACTTTCTCCCGGTTGCAGACTGTTTCCCAAATGTATCTTTCTACCAGAAAGAATCGATTGCCCGGATGCGAGTTGGACTTCAGTTTTCAGCTTATTGACAAATCTTACCCTGTCTCCCAGTTGTGCGTAGGCCGGCATCCTTCCTTTATTAACCAGCTGGATAGTTACGCGATTAACATTGTTCGGAAGTTTCTCTGTTTTTACATTAACTATCTGTATCTCCGGCATCGCGCCGAGCAATTCATCTACAAAACGGAGATGCTTAACTGCAATACTGTCGAGATACGCTGCGGGGGGATTGAAAAGAGCATATGGAGCAATTCCTCCGGCTTCCACTTTTTTATCGCCAAAACTTTGATGTGTTACAGGTTTCCATGGCACGAAAACATCTTTCAGATTTTCTTTATCAGCCCATTTCAGAAAACGAGCTTCATAATTTGCCATCGTGCCCGACTGTGCATTACCGGCAGACCGACCTGCCGCGGAGCTATCAGTATTATTTCTTCCACCAGGTCTTTGCTCCTCTTCAGGCGCCCACCAACCGGGTGTTGAGAAGCTGAATCTTCCAGCATGAAAATAAGCGGTACCTGTAAAACTGCCTTTGCTAAGAGGAAGCGCAGGTGGATTTTTTAACCCGGTTACCGAATTATACAACTGCGAAACCATATCCGCAATCTTTGCGTCATTTTCCAGCAATGAGGTAATGATTCGCGCACCGGATGCACCTCCTCTTCCTCCGGAGCCGGCACCTGATCCTTGCCCCTGCCCTACGTTACCGCCCTGCGGGCGTGCAGGCTGCGCACCCAGGTTAAATGCCGGACCGAAGTTAAGTACTGTATGAATATTCGGATTTCTGTAAAGAAATTCCAGCAGTGCTTTGGTTTCAGGTTCTGAAGCCTGATAGTCGCCCGCACCTTTTTCAAAATTACCGTAGTTGAAAGTGAAGTTCTGATCAATATTTACTCCTTCAGAAGCATCTTCGTTAAATTGCCCGTCATTATCATTATCCCATCCTTCTGTATAAATCTGATATGAACCCGTCTCTCCCCTGGCAGGGTTAGCGACAATCATTAAACGCGGATCTTTAGGATCTGGTATATATTTTCCCGTTGGGTCCAGAATACGGATTTTTGTGATCATTCCGTTTCCATCGAGATCTTCATATGGATCATCTTTAATTCTTCCGTTTCTGTCATCGTCGGTTGGTGTAGCATTTCCGCTCCTTTCATACCGAAGGGAGGAAAAATAGTGTTCAAGGGCATCCGGACTAACTGCCGGGATAATGTAGATGGTTTTTGTTTCCAGTAAACGGGATAAAGTATCTGATGAAAGTTTCAGATAATTCTCAGCCAGAGCTGTGGCGATTACAGTTCCTGCTGGATGTTTTCCATCAATACCAGCTGTTATCAATACAGCTGTTTTACTTTTTACATCGGCCTTGCCCAAAGTCAAAAGCCAGATATCTTTTCCTCCGACACTTTTACCGATACTTTGAACTTTAGCAAAGTTCGAATGATTTGAAGCCAGTTCTTTCAACTTCCGGCTTAGCTGATCATGATTTCTGTAGGAAACCTGCGACTGTGCAAAAAATGAAATAAGAAAGCAGGCCATTAATAATACGGGTGCTCGCATGCGGTTTGGTTTGGTTTTGTTCGCGTCTCTGATAGTAGAGAAATTAAATTTCGTTCATTTTCCTTAATTAGCGTTAACCGGCCATCAAAGAAAATCTATATAAAAAATTGGAACAAACCTGTTTATCTATTCAGGAATAAGATTTAATAGTTCATCTTTTCTTACAGATGGAAACATAAATTCCTATCCGGAAAATCAATATCACTGCCCCGGTTAATACAT
>DATCKB010000416.1:0-2167 GCA_036562505.1 Parasegetibacter sp.
ATGTATGCGTTATGAAGTTGTGTTAACGGATGTTCGTCCCGGATCCCCGATTTCTCCGACCATAAGGAGTTTGTTTGCTGATTCGGAGATGATGTTTCGTATTCAAATTTGTCGGAAAAATCTGCTTGTCCGGGCAACGGAGAATAATTCCCTGACGCAGCTGATCCGGCTGGTTTATTGGTCGATTCAAAAAAATCCTTCCAGTCACCCAGTTCTGATTTTTCAATAAAGTGAGCCTGGTTTTTCTGAGTAAATGTCTGAAATAATGAGCTGGACTGAGTAGCATTTTTTTTGTCATCAGTAAAGGGCTTGTTTACCGCCTCCAGCTGTTGAATTCCCGGATCCAGTTCAAAATCCAATGAGGGCGTTATGCTGAACTGTGCCAGTGCATGTTTCACGGCTGCCTGAACAAAAGCATAAATAATCCGTTCATCTTCAAATTTGATTTCCTGTTTGGTAGGATGCACGTTTATATCAATCTGTGAAGGGTCAAGATCAATAAACAATACATACATTGGAAAGCTTTCTGCTGGAATCAACCCTTGATAAGCCTGCATCATCGCGTGATGCAGGTAAGCACTTTTTATGAATCGGTTATTTACAAAGAAGTACTGATCACCCCTGCTTTTCTTCGCTGTTTCAGGCTTACCTACAAAGCCATAGATGTACATATAGTCGGTTCTTTCATCAACCGAAACGAGTTTAGAATGGTAACTATTCCCTAATATTTGAACTACCCTTTGTTTAAGACTCCCTTTCTCCAGATGAAAAACTTCCTGATTATTAGAAGTCAGAGAAAAGAAAATACTGGGAAATGCCATGGCTACGCGAATAAATTCGTCGATGATATGCCGGGTTTCCACTGCATTACTTTTCAGGAAATTTCTTCTTGCCGGAACATTGAAGAAAAGGTTTTTCATTGCAATGCTGGTTCCGGCATTGCAGGCACAGGGTTCCTGTGAAATCACCTTGCTGTTTTCAATAACAAGACAGGTTCCTGTTTCCTGATTATGCGGGCGGGTTTTTAACTCCACCTGGGAAACTGCAGCTATTGAGGCCAATGCTTCTCCCCTGAACCCCATGGTTCGGATATGAAAAAGGTCATCTATATTTTTAATTTTGGAAGTGGCATGTCGCTCAAAACACATTCTTGCATCGGTTTCACTCATGCCCTTTCCATTGTCTATAACCTGTATTAATGACTTACCGGCATCACTGATATATAACCGGATTTCAGTAGCACCCGCATCTACAGCATTTTCTAACAATTCTTTAACTGCACTGGCGGGCCGCTGAATCACTTCCCCTGCAGCTATTTGGTTGGCAATATTATCTGGTAATAATTGAATGATGTCGCTCAATTCTTCTTAATTTGTGTAACAAAGTTATTGCTATTATTTGGTATGCTCTCATTTGTCAGCCCATGAAGAAATCAGTAATTGCCGTTTTATTTTTCTTTCTCTTATCTCCATTCGCCTGGTCCCAGTACAAAAGTCAGTTATCTGAGGATGAATGGGTCGACAGCGTTCTGGTTTCTCTTACAGAGGATCAGCGGATAGCACAACTTATGGTTATCCGTGCACACTCTAACCTGGGAGAAAGCCATATTAACCAGGTTACTGAGTTAATTGAAAAATATAATGTAGGCGGACTGGTATTTTTTCAGGGAGGACCGGTACGACAGGCTAATCTTACCAATTATTACCAGTCGCTTGCAAAAACTCCTTTGCTCATCTGTATCGACGGAGAATGGGGATTGGGAATGCGACTCGACAGTGTAATCAATTTTCCCAGACAACTGATGGCCGGTGCAGTGAATGACGCAGCCATAGTTTATGAATTCGGAAAAGCTGTAGGGGAACAATGTAAGCGGCTGGGCATACATGTGAATTTTGCCCCGGTAGTGGATGTAAATAATAACCCGGCGAATCCGGTAATCAACGACAGGTCTTTTGGCGAGGATAAATATAAGGTTGCGTTATTTGGAGTGCAATACATGAAGGGAATGCAGGATGTAGGAGTATTGGCCTGTGCCAAACATTTTCCCGGACATGGTGATGTTACCGCAGATTCACACTACGATCTTCCGGTAATCAATAAAACGGTAGAACAACTTGACTCACTTGAGCTGTTCCCTTTCAGAGAAATATTTAAAGCAGGTGTGGGA
>DATCKB010000421.1:0-2374 GCA_036562505.1 Parasegetibacter sp.
CCGGTACCAAGGTCGTAAACACCCACTGCCATTGCCCCGCCTTCCTTCATAGTGCGGGTTCCGTTAACTACCAGTTTGTTCTGAGGAAGCAAAACATTCAGTCCGAAAAGTTGTTTCCAGCCTTTTTCTTCGGTAGCAAAAAGAAGTTTACCAGCAACGTAGTCGATCACCGATTTTTTCTGACTCATTAATCCTCCCTGGTTTACGATTACATAGGGGGACCTTGGCACAAACTCAAGTTCTTCTTCCTTCACCTTTCCGTATTCCTGGAAAACAAAATGGGGTTTAGTGTCTCCTGCTTTGATACCTACCAGCCCGCCACCACCGGTAACCAGCAGAATTCCGGCCTCGGTAAGCTTCATCATTTCTATTTTTCCGCCTAAATCATAGGTGAAGTCGGGTTTATCAGTTTTCTGACCAAATGACAAAGTTGCGAATAGTACAAAAAGTAAAGAGGTAAAATATTTTCTCATTTTTAGCAATTTTAATTAATGCGAAAAATAGAGCTAATAGTTACCTCATGAAATACCCTGCTGAGGGTATATTGATTATTTTGAATGTATCAGTAAACTTAGAAAGATCCTGTGAGGGAAACTCAAACTACTTTATGTAGCCCAGAATCTTAAGCATACTTTGAGCGGTTTGTTCTTTGGCATATACCCAGTCGACCAGCTTTCCGTTCTTGTCGTATTCAACAATAATATGTTTCGGTGAAGGGATAAGGCAATGTTTTATACCGCCATAGCCACTGATCTGATCCTGATAAGCTCCGGTATGGAAAAAACCAACATAAAGCGGTTCTTCACCCGGATTGATTTTGGGTAGAAACACTTCATTGATATGTTCTTCTGAATCGTAATAGTCGTGGCTGTCGCATGTGATTCCGCCGAGTACAACCCGTTGATACTCGTTATCCCACTTGTTTATGGGGAGCATGAGAAACTTTTCACCGATTCCCCAGGTATCGGGCAGTGTAGTAATAAAAGAGGAATCAATCATATACCACATTTCGCGGTCGTTCTGTGCTTTCTGTCCGATTACACTGTAGATGTGCGCCATGCTTTCTCCCACTGTAAAGCTTCCGAACTCGGTAAAAATATCAGGCATGGGCACCTTAGCCTTCTTGCAGGCGATTTTGATATTCCGGACAATTTCATGAATCATGAACTGGTAGTCGTAGTCGAAGCCCAGCGAGTGTTTTATAGGGAATCCACCGCCGATATTGATTGAGTCTAATTCCGGACAAATCTTTTTCAGCTGGCAGTAGAGGTTAATGATTTTATTGAGCTCACTCCAGTAGTAGATATCATCTTTAATTCCTTTATTCAGGAATATGTGAAGCATCTTAAGCTGAAATTTATCTTCATTTCCTTCTATTTCATCCACATAAAATTCCAGAATATCTTTTGCTCTTATGCCTAACCGTGAAGTATAGAAAGGAAATGAGGGCTCTTCTTCGGCGGCAACACGAATCCCGATTTTAAACGGATTTTTCACGTTGCGGTAGGCTTTCAGTTCATCTTTATTATCCAGAATAGGAATAACATTTTTGAATCCCGAATTCAACAGCTTTTTAATTCTGGAAGTATAAGCTTTTTGTTTAAACCCGTTGCAGATGATAAAAGTGTCTTTATTTATTTTTTTCTTCTCGTAGAGCTTGTTGATGATTTCAAGGTCGTATGCGTAGGAGGTTTCCAGGTGAATATCGTGATTCAAGGCCTCTTCCACTACAAATGAAAAGTGCGAACTTTTCGTACAATAGCAATAGTTGTATTTGCCCTCATATTTATGCCTTTTAAAGGCGTTGGCAAACATCGTCTTAGCCTTATTAATCTGCATTCCGATTTTGGGAAGATAGGTCACCTTCATAGGGGTGCCATATTTGTCAATAAGGTACTTAAGATCTAATCCGTTAAAGTGCAGGTAATCATTTTTCACTTCAAAACCTTCCTGAGGAAAATGGAAAGTTTGGTGCACCAGGCCGGTGTAGGTGTTGTTCATTTAAGTGTACAGCTTGGAAATTGTGATCAAATTTTGTTAAGCAACATACAACCCCGCGAGCGTTATTGCCAGCGTTCTGCAAATGTAATTTTTTGTATGGATCAAAAAACAAAAACCGGGAAGATTTTACCTTCCCGGTTTAATATTGATAATATTAGTTTTTTAAAAGAACTATTTCACGGAATCAACCAGTTTTTTAAAGCTGGCCGGTTCGTTCATAGCAAGCTCAGCGAGCATCTTACGATCAATGTTGATGTTTTTCTCGGCCAGCTTGTGCATGAACTGAGAATAGGTAAGTCCTTCAGCTCTTACGGCTGCGTTAATACGAACAATCCAAAGAGCGCGGTATTCGCGTTTTTTCAGTTTACGACCA
>DATCKB010000423.1:0-2360 GCA_036562505.1 Parasegetibacter sp.
GTGTAGTGGGTGTGGGAGTATTTAAATTCAACCCTATGGGTGAATATATTAGTCCGACCGGCCAGCGTTCCTGGGTTGAATTACACAAACTTCGCACTGAAGGTCAGGGATTTAACGAATACCCCGACAGAAAAGAGTACAAGCTCACTCAAATTAATATTCCGCTTGGAGTTGGATTTAAGTATTTCGTGAGTGAAACTTTCCATGTTGGTTTTGAAATCATGCACAGAATCACATTCACCGATTACATCGATGATGTGAGTACTAATTATATTGATCCGAATTTATTCAGTCAGTACCTTGAACCATCTCTCGTTCCGATTGCAGTTCAAATGTCTGACCGCCAGAATTATTTCAACACCAGCAGCAGGCCAGGATTTTTCAGAAGAGAAGGTGATATGCGCGGACAACCAAAAAATAACGATGCATATTTTTCAGCCGGACTGAAATTCGGATGGTCTCTTGGAAGTCGCGGCAACAGAGGGTCATTACGCCAGAGCAGATGTCCGGTTTGGTAAGACGATTCTCAAGTGACTATAATTACACACTATAAGTGAACCTGTAAACCGCTCAATTTGCAAACCGAAAATTATATTATTTAAAATAAACTTTTGACTAACAGACGAGATAATAAGACCTATAGACTGGAAATGTTAATAGCCCGTTTGTAATCCGTACCATCTTGAAGAGATGGCCCCTAATCCCTAGCCTGTGTAAGTATGAAGAAACTCTACCCTGAAATTTCTTTACTCAAAGTAGTGTTACTAATGGGCATCACGCTTTTGGTCATGTTTTTAAACGCCATGGCTGGTCCCGATTATGTACAAAGCCGGAAAACTGAGAGTTGCTTGCACAGGCTCTCTTTTTTTTCTATTCTGCTAACACAGTTTACCCCATCAGCCAGCCCCGCCCCCGGGAACATCGTAAATTTTACCGGTACAATTGTTGGTACTCGTGAGATTCAGCTTCAGTGGGAATGGTCTGGTGAAAGAAATATTTCGCATTTCGAAATTCAGCATTCTACCAATGGGCGAACATTCACTTCGTTAGCGCAGGTAAAAACGAAATTCGGCGCTGATGCCAAAGACCCCTATTTATTCCGGCATGCGAATCCGGTTAACGGAAGGAATTTCTATCGGATTAAAACGCTATATCAAAATAAGACGTCCACTTATTCTGATATTATTCCATTGGTTCTTGAAGTAAATAATTCAGAAGAGAAGGATGTTAAACTTTACCCTAATCCGTCAACAAACGGATCGGTATATTTTTCAGCGAAGGGCAAGGAAGTGGCGGCTTATCAATTGTTCATATTTGATATGGATGCAAAGCTGATAAAAACCGTTAAGATTATTACCAACCAGACTACGATTATTAAGGACCTTCCCAAAGGGACTTATATGTATGATATTATGAAAGATGATGAGCGAATCAGTAAAGGTCAGCTCATTATCAAGTAAGAGACAACCAATAAGCAGGCAGTGGAACCAGAGCACCTGTTCGGTCCGTTTGGACCTAATCCGTTCCCTATACAGAGTTACCCTATGCTTTGGGGAATCTGCCCCCGCTTATTGGGATTTATGAATATAGGGTAATTAGCTCCCGACAATAATTCGAAATGCACCAGGCAACCAGACCATTGATGCCCTTTTTACTCTGAATGTGGACAGATAAATTGAAGGGCATTTTATAAAGCAAAAAAAGCATTCGCTAAGTAAAACAAATGCCGCATCACTGCGGCTCTTGATATTAGTTACTACTATTTTGAACAATGTAATACCGAAGATTGATTTTCGGATCGCTTACATCAGTTGTATCTCTCCTTTGAGTAAGTTCTAAATTAAGTCTAACGTTATTGCTATTGAGTTCTTCAGTTGCTTTTAAATTCGGATAGTGTTTAGATGCTACACTTGCTACTACGACTTTATACCCTTCTTCAAAATTTGCACTAAAGCAGCCATTTTTATCTGCAATAGTATCAATACTTACATAATCTGTTTTATCCCATCCTGCATGATACCAGCATAAGAGAGTAACTTTTGCACCTGGAATAGGAACTTTGTTTACGCTATCTGTTACACATCCTTTTAAACTGATTGCTTTTTTATTCATCCCCATCCATCTTCCTACTTAGAGTGTAGATTCCTGACCATGTTGACCCACCATTCTTTTTTATGTTGACCCATTATTCCTGCATGTTGACCCACTTCACAAATGTCGGTTTGCATTTTTTTTAATTGCTATTCCTGAATGTTGACCCACCAAAATAAGTGGGTTTAGGTTTTGAGGAAAGCTTCGATTCCTGCATGTTGACCCATCTATTGAGAGCATCGGATGGAGCCAAACCTGACATTCCTGAT
>DATCKB010000429.1:0-4225 GCA_036562505.1 Parasegetibacter sp.
AGAATACCAATAAGCAGATTTTTGCATATGCATTTGATTTTTTTCTACTTCGATTTCTTAATAGAAGATCAGTTACGATGCTGTATCTACTATTAATTTCATGCCACGTATAAATGTGTAATTTGGTCTACTTTTTGGACCGATTTTGCAAAATAATATAAAATTAATAAAAAGAAACCACTACCGGACACCAATACCCGTAAAAAAATTTTAAAATTCAGTGGATGATACAGGTTTCCATCTATGGAACCAAAAAGAAAACTAACACGTTAAATGTTGTGCTATTCTTTAAGAAAAAGTCAGGATTCAGAAGGCTTGTCTTTACCTGCGTTCAATATTAACCGTAAGGTTGGATCGTTGGTTACAAAAGCCCAGAACCAGCTGAAAGCCAGTTGTAATTTATTCCGGAAACCTATTAAAGGAATGATGTGTATAAATAACCAGATCATCCAGGCGAAAACTCCGGAAAATGAAAATTTCGGCAGATCAGCAACCGCTTTATATTTGGATATGATTGCCATACTTCCCTTATCCTTATACGCAAATGGGACCATAGCTTTTCCGTTAGCCTGATTTCTGAGATTTGATGCCAGGCGTTGACCCTGTTGTATCGCTACCTGAGCCAGCTGTGGATGACCTGATGGAAAATTTTTATCGGTTGTTTGAAGGCAGATATCTCCAAGTGCAAAAATATTTTGCGTCCCCTGTACCCGGTTAAACTCATCAACCATGATTCTCCTTCCTCTTCCGACGGCTTCCTGAGGTATACCATCGATACTTCGTCCGATCACACCCGAAGTCCAGATCAGGACGTTCGAAGGAATTACTTCGTCGTTACTCAGAATAACATTCCCATCAACATAGTCTTTTACAGCCACATTTGATTTTATTTTTACTCCTAGTTTTGTAAGCACCTTTCTGGCTTCCTCCTGAGCTTTTTTACTCATAGGTGCAAGTAGCACCGGACCGGCATCTACCAGGTAAACATGTGCAGGGAAATCAGCAAGTTCAGGGTATTCCTTCCTTCTGATATGACGCCCCATCTCCGACAACATACCGGCAACTTCAACACCGGTTGGTCCGCCTCCGGCTATTACTATATTCAGTTGTCTTTTTCTTTCTTCAGAATCCTGAGACCGTACAGCTTCCTCCATGTTACGGAGAAGCTGGTTCCGAAGGTTCAGAGCTTCCTGTAATGTTTTCATTGGAAGTGCATTTTCCATTACATTCTGCATTCCGAAATAGTTTGACTCGGTCCCGATTGCTAAAACCAGGTAGTCGTACGACAGAACGCCGGTGTCGGTTTCTATTATATTCAGACTGGTATCCACTCTTTTTAATGCCCCCATATGAAAACGAAGGTTGTCCCTTCCCTGGAACAACCTTCTAAACGGATAACTGATATTTGATGGTTCTATAAAAGCTGTTGCAACCTGGTAGAGTAACGGCGGAAAAAAATGGAAGTTATTTTTATCAACCAGTGTCACCTGAAACCGCTTGTCTCCGGCAATCTTTTTGATAAAGTTTATACCGGCAAATCCACCACCTACTACAACAACTTTAATTGAGCTCATCGTTTATCAGATTAAAAGTTCATATGAGTAATCTTATTTAGCGTGAGGAATCGGTTCTGCTCCGTGTGCATCAATTTCTTCATAGTCAGCAAACATCAATTGCTCAATCGGAACCGGTTGCTTTCCTCTTCTGAATTTGTTAATAATCTTGTCGAATATAGCATATACCACAGGAACAATTACCAAAGTCAGAAACAGCGAACTAACCAGTCCTCCTATAATCACCCAGGCCAATCCGTTTTTCCATTCTGCACCGGCACCTGATGCAAGTGCGATCGGCAACATACCGATTACCATAGCAATCGTAGTCATGAGGATAGGACGTAAACGCGCTCTGTTTGCCTCAATTAATGCCTCATATGTACCTGCACCTTCTGCCTTACGCTGATTGGTAAAATCTACTAGCAAAATCGCGTTCTTAGCTACAAGTCCGATCAACATGATCAAACCTAAAATTGTAAACAAGTTAAGCGAATTATTGGTTAATGCCAATGCCAGTAATGCACCAATTATCGACAATGGAATAGAAAACAGAACCACAAACGGATACACAAAGCTGTCGTACAACGAAACCATGATCAGATATACCAGCACAATGGCGGCCAGAAGAGCAATCCCGAGGGTACCGAATCCTTCACTCTGATTCTCCATATCACCGCTCCATACAAAACTTACGCCAGCCGGACGATGCAACTGATCAAATTTTGCCTGCCATTCCGCAGCAATCGTACCGGTCGGACGGCCAACTGTTTGCGCCTGTACAGTAACAGAAGTACTTTTATCGCGTCTTTCCAGTTGACTCGGACCCGAACTTTCTTTGATAGTAGTAAATTGTGATAATTTAATCTGTTGTCCTTTATCATTTATAAAAGTCAGATTACTTACATCATCTATGCTACGACGGTTAAAACTTGCGTAACGGATATTGATATCGTATTCATACTCTCCCTGGCGAAACTTACCATTGGTATTTCCGCTGAACGCGGTTTGCATGGTTGCACCAACAGTTGAAAGTGACAAGCCAAGTGAGGCCATCTTATCACGATCCACCTGAACGCTGATTTCCGGGTTCCCTGCTTCTACTGAAAGTTTCATTTCAGTAGCACCCTGAATGGTTCTCAACTCCTCCATGGCAGCTTTCGCAAATACCATTACACTATCCAGCTCCGGACCAGTAACCACCAACGCAAGTGGGGACTGTTCAGCCGTACCAAGGATACTTACGGGTACAGTTTTTACCTTCGCTCCCACCAGCAGCGGCTCCAGTTCCTGCTTGATCTTTGCAGCATAAATGTTTGAATCATCCTCCCTGTCTTTCTTGTCTACCAACTGAACGTTGATTTCTGATTTATAGGCTGTAGCTCTGGAAGCGCCCATACCTTCGCTGGACTGTCCTACTGTAGTAATAAGCTTAGTAACTTCTTTCTTCTGAGCCAGATATTCTTCTGCTTTCTGCGTCATCGCATTCGTTTGCTCAATTGACGCATCTTTCGGCATTTCTATCTGTACAAGAAACTCACCGCGATCACTCTTTGCAAAAAATTCCGCTCCGATAAATCCTCCGCCAATCAGATAGAAAGAAGCAATCAATAAACTGAATACCACCGCCAGCGTAGTTTTCTTATGGCCCAATGCCCATTTAAGAATACTGGTTACCCAGTTGGTGAAACGATTCAATCCGGTCTCGAATGCAATTATTATCTTTCCGAAAAATGTTTTATTAGTAATGCGCTCAAGTTTACCAAACCTTGAAGATAACCAGGGTACGATGGTAAATGATGACAACAATGACAATAATGTGGCTATAGATACAGTTACACAGAACTGTTTGATAATGTTTGCAGCAAGTCCGGTGCTCAACGCGATTGGCACAAATACTACAACAATTACCAATGTTATGGACGTAACGGTAAATCCTATCTCTTTGGTTCCATCAAAAGCAGCTCTCACCTTATTCTTACCCATCTCCATGTGCCGGTAAATATTTTCGAGCACTACAATCGCATCGTCCACCAGAATACCTACCACGAGCGACAATCCGAGCAGCGACATCAGGTTCAGCGAATACCCCAGAAGATACATACCGATAAAGGTCGCAATTAACGAAGCCGGAATGGCTACCATTACAATAACTGCGTTACGAATACTGTGGAGGAAAAACAACATTACAAAAGCCACCAGAATAATCGCAAGCAAAAGATCGAATATAACAGCATCTGCTGATTTCAATGTATATACAGAACTATCGTTCGCTACTTCTATGTCCAATCCTACGTTAGCATAATCCTTTTCCAGAGTTTGGATTGTTTTACGAATCTGTTCGCTCACTCCAACTGCATTTGCGTCTGACTGCTTGAGAACCTGCACCGCAATAGCACTTTGCCGATTTACTCTCGCAATTTTCTCTACATCCTTCTGAGCATCCTGAACATCTGCAACATCGCCTAATCTGACCTCTGCTCCTTTAATATTTGCTATAACCAGATTTCTGAGTTCATCCACCGTTTTGAATTTACCGGCTAATCTGATCAGGATATCCTGATTTCTCGTTTGTACACTACCGGTAGGAAAATCGAGGTTTGACGACAATATAGCGTTCTGAACCTGCAAAAGTGATAATCCATATCCTTCGAGCCTGTCTGCATCTACAC
>DATCKB010000434.1:0-2155 GCA_036562505.1 Parasegetibacter sp.
GGTATATTCTTCAATAATCTTTTCCAGCACTTTATCACTTATCTTAAACTTTACATCCTTTAACCCGTGTGCTTCTTTTTGCTTGGGAACCAGGTGTCGTTTTGCGATTTCCACTTTCTCTTCCACTGCATATCCACTGAGATCAATAATTTCAAGTCGGTCACGCAATGCGGGTTGAATGTTATTGAGATTATTCGCTGTTGCGATAAATAATACCCGGCTCAGATCATACTCCAGTTCAAGATAATTATCATAGAAGGTATTGTTCTGTTCAGGATCGAGAATTTCGAGAAGTGCGCTGGATGGATCGCCGCGGAAATCATTTCCCAGTTTATCGATTTCATCCAGTATCATTACCGGATTGGACGTTTTAACCTTACGGATCGATTGTAAAATTCGTCCCGGCATAGCACCGATGTATGTTTTACGATGTCCACGAAGCTCACTTTCGTCGTGCATTCCACCCAGACTTAATCTGACATATTTTCTTCCGATAGCGTGAGCTATGCTTTTGCCTAATGATGTTTTACCGATCCCGGGAGGACCTACAAAGCATAGAATCGGACTCTTCATATCACCTTTCAGTTTCAGTACGGCAATATGTTCAATAATTCTTTCCTTAATCCGATCCATACTGTAGTGATCCTGATCCAGGATTTCGCGGGCTTTTTCCAGATCATAGCTATCTTCTGTCACCTCATCCCATGGCAAATCCAGCATCAGGTCGAGATGGTTATACACTACGGAATAATCCGGTGTAGACGGATGCATCCGTTCCAGTTTTTCTATTCCTTTATTAAACTGATCACGCGCGGCGTCAGGCCACTTCTTGGTTTCCGCCTTCTTCTTCATTTCCCGCACTTCCCGTTCGTTACCGTCAACACCAAGCTCTTCTTTAATACTCTTCATCTGTTGCTGAAGAAAATACTCTCTCTGCTGTTTGTCGAGTTCCGTCCGGGTTTTGGTATTAAGTTTATTCTTAAGTTCAACGAACTGCAGTTCTCTCTGAAGAAGTTGCATCAACAAATCAGCTCTTTCCCGAATATGATTCAGTTCAAGCAACTGCTGTTTCTGAGCCAGTTCTGAGTTCAGATTGCTTGACACAAAATGGATCAGAAACGATGGGTTTTCAATATTTTTCAGAATGATTGCAGCTTCCGTAGGAATATTCGGAGATAATGAAATAATCTGTGCGGCCAGTTCCTTAATACTTGAAACATACGCCTCAAAATCCTGATCCTTCGGAGCGGCTTCCTCCGGTAGCACTTCGACCGCACCTTTAAAGAAGGGATCTTCAGAAGTAATTTCTTTTAAGCGGAACCGTCTTTTACCCTGAATAATCACCGTTGTGCCACCATCCGGCATCTTAATCAGCTTAACAATCTTTGCTACGGTTCCGATATCTTCGAGGTCAGTAACGGCAGGATCTTCTACAGTACTGTCTTTTTGTGCAAGTACACCTACCAATTTGTCAGTCTTGTATGCCTCATTTACAGCTTTTATACTTTTGTCTCTTCCTACGGTAATAGGTAAAACCACTCCCGGAAAGAGTACAGTATTCCGTAAAGGTAAAATCGGCAATTCTTCCGGTACATCTAAGGTTGAGCCAGCGTCATCTTCGCTTTCATTAAGGGGGATAATCGGTAAAAAATCCATTTCATCTTCTGCATTCAATATAAAACGAGCTTCTTTCATACGCATGTTATGAATAGTCAAAATGACATTCTGTTCTTCTAAAAAGGGTCAAAATTTAATTGAATTGGATAAGGTCAAGTTTAATGCCACAAAAAAACCCGGCAGAAAACTACCGGGTTGAAAATATTAAAATATATTTTAAATTCAGAATAACCCTGTAACGATATTTTTCCGGGCCGTAATTATTTCCGCCAAAGCTGAAATAACCCTGCCAAAAAGTTGTATTTATTTAAATGCTGGGTAGATCAGAATGCCAGTCCTATCCCAACCTGAATAGCCTGGTTCTTCCATTTGTCCTGATCAGGAATATCATTGATCTCGGAGAGACCGATTACATAGCGACCATAAATTCTGAATTTCAGCAAATTCAGCTGAGCACCACCAATCATCGAAAATTCTCCTGATTTAAATGCTTCCCTGCCGTTCTCAAACAAATCGCGGTCTTTATTGAGTAAAATAC
>DATCKB010000510.1:0-3245 GCA_036562505.1 Parasegetibacter sp.
ACATTGAGTTTTCGTAGATAACCCAGAAAAATAGTGTTTTCCGAAAAAAAAGTTCCAAAAATATTTGGACTAAGTGTTTTTGTGTATATCTTTGCGTGAAATTACTTAGAACTCTGTACAGAATAACCTCCTTATCCGATATGTAATATTTATGAAAACTAGAATTTCCCTTTAATACAATCCAAGAAACCTTTAGGAACCACTAAATAAAATGCTCTAAAAAAGAGCACAGGCCATATTCATGCCTGAATTATCCGTAACTCTAAACCCTTTCTTTAAAATGAAACAGTTTTACCCTATTAACGCAATCAAAACAATTTTTGTTACTCTTTTAGCTCTTAACTTTACTCTTGGTTCTCAAGCTCAGTGTCCTGCCGGAGCTATTACTTCTCCCACTGCCTGGGCTCAATACGGGGCAGGTCAGGTAATTTGCATCTCTTCTAATATCAGTACAAGTTTTACCCTGAATTCAGGAGCTTCTCTTATTATAAATGCAGGCGGTAAAGTTACCGGCCAGATAACTTTGAATAATGGCGCCAGCCTTACCGTACAAAACGGTGGTGAAGTTGCGGCTACCCTTTACGCCTACAGCGGCTCTTCAATTTACGTACATAAAGGAGGTAAAGTAAAAATTTCTACCAATATTGCTGCCTCAGTTTCAAACTACGGTACATTCGAGTTCACCGGTGGTGGATTCAATGTAGGTGCAAGCTTTATAAACGAAGGTGAACTTATTTCTTCGGTTTCTTTCTCGAACGTAAATCTGACAAATGCTGCATGTGGCATAATTAATCTGAAAAATGCTTTTCAGTTTAATAAGACTTCCACACTAACTAATAACGGAACGATCAACGCTGCATCTTCGTTTACCGTTAACCAGAACGTTCAGGTGGAAAACCACGGAAAAATTTACGTAAACGGTAATTTCATCAATAGCGGTCGTGTAATCAATCACAATCTGATAGTTGCCCAGGGAACGGGTACTTTCAACTCAAACGATTCTCTGGTTAACCTGAATAAAATGATGTTTACCGGAAATCTGACAACAAACGGTAAAGTAAGAAATGAAGGACTGATCTGGACTAAAGGTTCTATGACTCTTAATAACGGATTTAATCAGAATCTTTCAACCGCTATGCTGAGAGTAGATGGCGGAATGACAAAGAATCCTAATATTTCTCTTGGTGGACAATTATATATTGGCGGAACTGCTAATTTCAACGGAACCACCACCGGTATCTCAGCTGCCAATCCTCTGACAATCAATAAGTCGGTAAATAATGCGGGTTCCCATGTAATAGTAGACCCTTCAATGGTAGTTCTGGATACAACAACCTTTGTTAACGGAATCGGCCAGGAAGCTACCTGCTTCAACGTTCCTGCTCCGGCACCACTACCTGTAGTGTTTGGTAAACTGGAAGCATATGCGAAATATAATGCAGTGATGATCGACTGGTCTACTGAAGCTGAAATTAATCACTCTCACTTCGTAGTGGAATACAGTACAAACGGTACCAGCTTCACATCTCTCGGCGAGGTAAAAGGTAAAATCAACAGCCAAACCGTAAACAACTATAGCTTTACTCATAACAATCCGTCGGCAGGGATGAATTTCTACAGACTTCAAATCGTATCTGTAGACGGTGATATCGAGTATAGTCCGGTAATGAAAGTGAATATGAAGAACGGATTGTCTGTAAACGAAATCCGCACTTATCCCAACCCGTTCATCGACAGAATCAACGCGGATATTTCACTCGACAGCAGAGAAAATGTAGTGGTAAGAATCATCGACGTAAATGGTAAAGTGGTTTTCTCTTCTCAAAAAACATTATCTGCCGGTAAACACACACTGGAAGCAACTAACCTGAGCAATCTGAATAAAGGCATATATATCCTGGAAATTCAGGCCGGAAATGAAAAAATGATTAAGAAAATATCCAAATAGGGAACAGGTTAATAGGGTGGTTTCGGAGGGGCTGATCATTCAGCCCCTTTTTTATTTTATCAACTGCGAATATCCGGGTTAAGGTGAGCTGATATAAATCTAAGCAATACCTTTATTAAAGAAGATAGGGATCAGAATGAATTCCGGAGAACTGAGAAAAAGACGCAACTAAAATTCTACGCTTTCCTTCGATTTGGCCCCCGGAAAGAAACTAATGAGTTTATCAATTACTTTTTCCACCTCGGCATCCGGACAAGAAGCGCCGCTGGTTATCAATATTCTAACCGGTCTTTCATTCGGTATAAATCCGGTTGTGGTCTTCTCTTCTTTTTTATGGTAGTCGAAATGAAGTATATTTTCTGCCGACAATATTTTTTCTTCTCCTGAAATAAAATATGTCGGAAGTTTTTCTTCGCATAGCTCTACCAGATGTGAAGTGTTTGAGCTGTTATAACCTCCAACGATCACAGCAAAATGAGCGGGAGTTTCCAGCATACCATATACTGCAGACTGGTTGTCGTTGGTAGCATAACAAAGTGTATCGCGGGTGTCTGCAAAATGCGCGGAAGGTTCGTCGTTCTTATAATGTGCAGTAATCACCTTCTTCAGATAATCGGCTATGGCCTGTGTATCACTCGCCAGCATGGTTGTTTGATTTACTACACCGATTTTGCTCAGGTGAATCTCGGGGTCAAAGCCTTCAGAATATCGGTTTTTGAAATATTGATAAAATTGAGATGCCGGAAGTTCACCGGTTATAAACCTTCCTAGCTGAATGGCTTCCCCCATATCGTTGATTACTACCGTCGGTGCGTTTACCGCACTGTGAGAGAAAGTTGCGCGTGTCTCTTCGTGAGTAGGTTTACCATGAACTACCACAGTAAAACCTTTTGCCGCGATCTGCTCAGCCCTGTTCCATACTTTTTCAACAAAGGGGCAGGTGGTGCTGTACTTCTCAACGGTGATACCAATTTCTTTTAATCGGTTTTCAATTTCTACAGTTGTACCAAAAGCTGGAACAATTACTATATCCCCTGCATTCAGATCCTCAAACGGTACCAGCTGGTTTCCTTTGGTATCCATCAGAAACCGAACTCCCTGCGACAGAAGATCGCTGTTGACCTGAGGGTTATGAATCATTTCACTCAGCAAGAAAATTCTTTTACCCTGGTTCTCCTCAATAGTCCGGAAAGCAATTTCAATAGCATTTTCTACACCATAACAAAATCCGAAATGCCGGGCCAGAAATATCTGAACCGGCCCGAAGTTGAGCAGGGTAGGCGAGAAGTCTTTTTTC
>DATCKB010000437.1:0-1824 GCA_036562505.1 Parasegetibacter sp.
GGTATATCAGCGCGGCACGGACCGCACCAGGATGCCCAGAACTCGAGCAATACATATTTGCCTTTACCGATGAATTGATTCAGACTCTGAGGCTGATCTTTCAGATCTGTCAGTACGAAATTTGCGAGATCAGATCCCACAGCAGTCTTTCTGGTTAATGCAGCAGAGGACAAAAAGTTTTCCTCCAGTATCCCCTTGGCTGTGCTGGTATTGAACTGCTTAATCAGCTGATCAATTTCATTGGTTGTAATACTAGACAGACTAAGAGCCTGGGTTGCAATGAAGGCGTTCAGTTCGGTAGGCTTTTTGTTTTTCAGGTAGTCGAGAGTGTATGCTTTTCTTTTAGCCTCAATGGCATCCATCTTGAGTGCAAGGTCAATTCCTACTTCCTTAGGTTTTTTCTTTTCCCCTTTTGGCGGATTAAGGTAGGCGATATAGTCGTTGAATAGTGCTGTGCGTTCTGCGTCCAGTTTATTTTTCGGACCATAGAATTTCATGAACTCATCATGGCGCGGGGATCCTTTAATGATCGCGGCTTCGGAAGTTAATGTTGGTCCATAGATTTCAAATGTTCTTCTCAGGTTGTCTACATTTGCTTCTATAGTTATAGGTGTTGAAGAGTTTTCCACGAAAAGCGTGATGATTTTATCCTGTCTCATTCTCGGATTTGCGGGATCGGAATCCTGTTCGATGGTCAGTGAAATAAAACGAGGTGTAGCTGCTTTTCCGCTGATAGTGAACTTTCCGTTTTTAATTATGGTACTATCCAGTATTTGCCGGGAAGGTATATCTGCATACTTAACGTAAACTTTTTTTCCTTCAACATTTCCGGTGAGTGTTCCGAAAATAGTATATCCGTCCGCGTTATATTTTGTAAAAGCAAATAAAATGGGAATCAACAGAATCAGTAATCCTGATTTCTTCGTTATTCTGATTTTTTTCATAATAGTCGTTTATGCAATGTACTAAAGTAATCTTTTAGAATAATGGCGGCTCATTTGAGCCGCCATATGTGGAATTATCACCCTTCACCAATCTCGTGGTTTATTGTTTAATCCTCATCCCATCCAGACAGAAATATGGTGGAATATTCGGATCAGACGACTCCATATTGAAAACGATTTTTGTAACTGTTCCCAGTCCGGTCAGATCCATCTTGTACCAGTTGTTTAAAATAACGTTCCATGTAGGATTTTCACCGTCTACATTTGGACGAACCGCTAGCCAGAATTCCACTGTCCCTGTTGCAGCAGTTCCATTATAACCTTTTGCAATCAGCTTGATATGACCTTTGAAAGTTTGAGATGCAGCAGTTGTAGAATCAGCCTTGGCTTTTGTTTCCACTTCCGCTGGGTCGAGACCACCTGGATTAGCTCTCACCGCTTCCGCAGCGGCATGTCCGGCAGCTCTTTTAGCTAGTATCTCTGAGCCCGCCAGGCGAATTACATCGACTCCGCCAGGACCAGGAAGGTGAAATCTTCCGTACATGTTAGCAGCGGTATTGGGGTTGTTCGGGTTACGAACGGCTGTACCGCTAACGATATCATATTCCTGAGTGTTTGCATCCAAGGTTCCGGAATATTTTGAACCGTAGTTTGCTAACAGGAAGTTATATGTGTTATTAGCAACTAAAACATGCTCTACTACCGCCGGATTATCGAGAGTGATAGCCGCGTCTTCACCTACTGCATGCCCTACGAGATAGTTCTTCGTTTGGCTTGGCGCGGGTGTGGTGTACACGCTAAAAACAGTTGAATCGATGGCCGACTTCAATTGCGCCTGTGTCAGGTTTGGCGCACCAGGGCCATGGCTGCTAAGTGACCA
>DATCKB010000438.1:0-5145 GCA_036562505.1 Parasegetibacter sp.
AGTATATATTATGTATTCAGGAATGTAATGATGAAGCGGAGTGGCAAATCGACGAACCAGTTCCCTTATTGTTTTCATTTAATTGAATCTTGAATCTTTATAACTGTTATATGGTGTGCAATTTAGATGTTTTTCCTGCAATCGCTGAATATTGGATATTTTTGGCGAACGGAGCAAGCCGCACAATTATGAATCCATCAGTAAGTTTGGTTATATCAACTTATAACAGGCCCAACGCATTAAAGGTTTGTCTGGAATCGGTACTGAGTCAAAGAACGATGCCGGATGAGGTGATTATTGCTGATGACGGATCTAATGAAGAAACGAGAAATCTGATTGACTCATTCCGCCCCAGGTTTTCGGTTCCTCTGATTCACGTATGGCAGCCCGATGAAGGTTATCAACTGGCGGCTATTCGAAATAAGGCATTTGTGAAAGCCGCAGGTGAATACATTATTCAAATCGACGGAGATCTGATATTACATCCCTGTTTCGTGACAGATCATCTTTCTTTCCGCAGAAGGAATTGCTTCGTAAGCGGATCGCGTGTGATGCTAAATCCCGGTTACACGCAACGTATTCTGGATGAGGGATTGCCCCATTCGCCGGGTTGGCTGGCAAAAGACATCAGTAAACGGTATAATGCTATCCGGTGTTTGCCATTAGGAAAACTGAATTATCAGCTTCAACGTGGTCAGACAAATGTGAAATATGTACTTGGTTGCAATATGGCTTTCTGGAAGGAAGATCTGCTGAAGGTGAATGGCTATAATGAAGATTTTAAAGGATGGGGGAGAGAAGACAACGATATCTCCGTTCGGTTGACCAATGTGGGTGTAGACCTCAGGTTCGTTAAATTTGCAGCTTTGGTTTATCATCTCTATCACCCGGAAAGACCAAGGCCCGATTTTGATATAAATGACGGCATCTATGGCGAGAGTTTAAAGAATAAATTAACTTACATACCGAGGGGAATGATTCAATCATCAGAATAAACGTATTATTATGCAACAGGAAACAAAAAGACAAAAGCAGGTTGCCGGTCTTTTAATGGAGGAATTGAGTGATATTTTCAGACGGGTTGGATTAAATATGGTGGATGGAGGAATGGTATCCATATCTTCTGTAAAAATCACTCCGGATCTTTATGATGCCCGGGTGTACTTAAGTCTGTTTAAAATAGAAGATCAGCAGGCATTGATGAAAAAAGTTGAAGAGAAGGCATGGGAAATCAAAAAAGAACTGGCGGCCAGAGTGAGAAACCAGCTCAGAAGCATCCCGCAGATTACCTATTATATCGATGACACCCTCGATCACGTGTTTAAGATGGAGGAACTTTTCAGGAAAATAAAAAATGAAGGAGGTGAGTAAATCTGCTCCCGCTTTTATTTTCGCATGGCGATACTTCAAAGCCAAAAAATCAACCAATGCTATTAACATAATTGCATGGGTAAGTGTGACCGCTATTGCCGTGGGCGCCGCAGCGCTTATCATTATTCTGAGTGCATTCAATGGGTTTGAAGATCTGGTAAAATCACTTTACTCTTCATTCTATACTGATTTAAAGGTTAGTCCGGCTTCCGGAAAAATAATGACGGTTTCTGAAGCCCAGTTGAATAAACTTGAACAGATACCCGGAGTAGCCCGGTTTACTTTGGTTGCCGAAGAAAAAGCTATTGTTCAGAATGGAGAGAAGCAACAGTTTGTTATTTTGAAGGGTGTGGATGAGCAGTATGAAGAAGTTACAGGTGTGGCTGATAAAATGTATAACGGTACATTTAATTCCGGAACTGCTGAAGATCCCAGGCTGGTTCTGGGTGCGGGTATTGAAAACGGACTGGGCGTGTATTCAGACCGTAATCTGCTTCCTCTTACAGTGTACATGGTAAAGCGAACTAAAAGCAATGTTTATAATCCGCTTGATCCTCCGACTCCGGGTTATGTAAATACTTCCGGTTCGTTTCTGATTCAGCAGGACTTCGACAATAAATACGTGCTGACCCATATCGGATTTATGAGAAAGTTATGGGGACTTAATGACGATGAATGTAGTGGTATTGAAATTCTGCTGAATGAAAAGGCCAGGCTGGAGGATGTACGTAAACAAATAAAAACTGTTTTCGGAGAGGGATATAAGGTTCAGACAAAATTCGAACAGAATCAGGCTTTATTTTCTATCATGAACGTCGAGAAATGGGTTATTTACGGAATTCTCACGTTAATCATGATTATTGCTGCATTTAATATAGTAGGAGCGCTGATGATGCTTGTACTGGAAAAGCAGAAAGATATATTTGTATTGAAAGCACTCGGCGCCGACCAGAATTTTATCAGAAGGATATTTTTGCTCGAAGGCATACTGCTTGCTTTAATCGGAACTGCCATCGGAATCATCGTAGCCGTATTGCTCTGCTGGATACAGATTCAGTTCAAAGTAATACCACTTCAGGGAGGAAGTTTTGTGATCGACTATTATCCGGTAAAAATGTTGCCGGCCGACTTCTTGCTGGTGGTACTGACTATTCTTGCCATAGCCCTCCTTGCGGCATGGGTTCCAGCAAAAAAAGCAGCAACCTTGCCGATTATGCTGAAATCATAAGTGGTTCTTATTATGGCTAATAGTCACCGAGAGTTTCGGGAAGTTGCTCCAGGGCTTTCGCCAGCTGTTCATCATTGGGAGCAGTTCCGTGCCATTCATGGGTTCCTTCCATAAAATCTACGCCTTTACCCATAGCGGTTCTCATGAGGATAGCGATAGGTTTACCCTGCCCGGTCATTGATTTGGCTTTTTCCAGAGTAGCAACTACCTCATCTATATCGTTTCCTTTTTCAAGAAGCAGTACTTCCCAACCGAATGATTTGAATTTTGCCGGAAGGTCGCCCAAACTCATTACCTGATCAGTAGAGCCATCGATTTGCTGACCGTTCCAGTCAACCGTAGCAATCAGATTATCTACCTTATTGTGAGCAGCAAACATTATTGCTTCCCAGTTCTGGCCTTCATTCAATTCTCCGTCTCCATGAAGTGAATACACCAGACGGTCGTCGTTATTCATTTTTTTCGCGAGTGCGGCGCCAATTGCCACACTCATGCCCTGACCAAGTGATCCGGTGGCAATTCTTACTCCTGGAAGATGTTCGTGGGTGGTAGGGTGCCCCTGAAGGCGGGAATTTATCTGCCGGAAGGTGGCAAGTTCTTTTATATCAAAGTATCCAGCGCGCGCTAATGTGGAATAATATACCGGAGATATATGTCCGTTTGAAACAAAAAACAGGTCTTCGCCAATACCATCCATGGTGAAGTTAGTATTATGCTTCATTACTTTGAAATACAGGGCGGTAAACAACTCTGTACAACCGAGTGATCCACCGGGGTGACCGCTTGCAGCACCATGTACCATTCTGACAATGTCTCTGCGAATTTGTGTGGCTATATCTTTTAATTCCGGCATAATTATATCGTTAAAGAGGCACAAATCTAAGGTAAAATCTCAACGCTTTTCACTGTGGGCAATTTTTCCCACAGACCGTGGCACGATTGTTAGCAATAAGTTAAAGGGTTAATCCGTTTTGGTAATAAGCGCATTATTTACCTGATAATCATGATAATTCGAGATTAACATATATTTTTGCATTTTATATAACCGGACGTATGTTTGATGTTTTACTCTCCCTATCCTTATCCTTTGCAATAACTTTTCTTTCAATTCCGGTCATCATCAGGGTGGCGGAAATGAAAAAATTGTTTGATGTACCGGATGCGCGGAAGGTTCACGTTACTCCCATTCCCTCCCTCGGGGGGCTCGGGATTTTCGCGGGATTTACTCTTGCAGTTCTGCTCAGTGTTCCCACTTCGGCCTTAGCTGAATTTCAGTATTTTCTTGCGGCAGGATTTATCATATTCTTTTTAGGTATCAAGGATGATATCTTGGTTTTATCTCCATTGAAAAAATTTATCGGCCAGCTTTTAGCTGCCTTTATTATTGTTTATAAGGGTGGAGTCCAGATTAAAAGTATGCATGGATTTCTGGGGATTTATGAAATGCCTGAAATGTTCAGTCTGGTTTTTACCTATCTGACCATCATAGTTATTATTAACTCGTTTAATCTGATTGACGGGGTAGACGGGCTTGCCGGTAGTCTGGCTTTTATGACCTGTGCACTGTTCGGGTTGTATTTTCTGGCTGTTGACCTTCCAAACTATGCTATTCTTGCATTTTCAGTTTGCGGTGCGCTTCTGGCGTTTCTGATCTTCAACTTCAATCCGGCTAAGATATTTATGGGAGATACCGGTTCTCTGCTTATAGGCTTAATTACCTCGATTCTGGTAATTAAATTTATTGATGTAGCTGACACAGCGGCAAATTATCCCATCAAAGCTTCACCTGCTGTCGGGTTTTCCCTGATGATTGTACCGCTGCTCGATACCCTTCGGGTTTTCAGCACCCGGATGCTACACCGTCGGTCGCCGTTTAGTCCGGATAGAAACCACGTACACCATTTGCTGTTAGACTGGGGTTTTGGTCACAGGGCAATTACCTATACACTTGTTGGAATCAATATTCTTTTTGTAGCCGCTGCCTTTCTTTTAGGAAACGTAATCAGCTGTACCGCCCTGTTAATAGGAATGGTGGTGATTTATTACAGCGCATTTGCCATTGCCTGGTATCGCCGGCCCAAACCCAGAATTTTTGTTACCCGGAAGTCTGACGATAGTACAGAAATTATTACCACAAAGCCTTCCATCTTTACTATCACAAAGGAAAAGTTGCAATAACCACTATTCCGGACTACCGTCACATTAACGGGGAAAGCCAGGTTAAGTGCAACCAGCAGTAAAACAGTCAGGTGTTCACTACCTTGAACCACATCTGTTAAATTTACCTGACAAGTTTCGTTGTGTTTATATAGCTTTGCAACGCTAATATGTTATTACTATGGAAGAACTATCGTTGATATTAGATGACGCCCGGGACTCGATGTCGAAAGCTGTAGACCATCTTGAATCTGAGCTCGTTAAAATCAGAGCCGGAAAAGCAAACCCTCAGATGCTTGATGGAATTATGGTAGAATATTACGGAAACCCTACTCCACTTAACCAGGTTGCAAATGTCAGCGTGATGGATGCCCGCACCCTCACTATTC
>DATCKB010000442.1:0-6750 GCA_036562505.1 Parasegetibacter sp.
GTGCTTTCCAGATGCTTCCTGCAACCTGAAAAGTCTGCACTTCCGCATCCTTTCTGTCTACAAGCGGCCTTACAATATCCACAGCATTCTTGAGATCATTCAGAAGAAAATAGTTAAACGCAAGATCCTGTAATACGCCAAGATTATCCGGCTGCATCTGACGCGCCCGGTTTAATACCAGAATGGCATTCGAATAGTCGCCATCACGGGTAAACACTCTGGCTGTTTCCCTCAATTCTGCCAAATCCTGAGCCTGAATAAAAACCGACGCACAAATAATACCGGTCAATAAAAGAAACTTTCGCATAATTTATTCACTTATCAGGTGAGTAAGTAAGCCATCCCGGAGTTTAGGCTCAAACCAGGTACTCTTCGGAGGCATTACATTACCGCTGTCTGCTATATCAAAAAGTTGCTGAATGGATACCGGATATAAACTGATCGCCAGAGCCATTTCACCACTGTCAACACGTTTTTCCAGTTCATTTAACCCTCTGATACCACCAACAAAATCGATTCGCTTATCCGTACGCTGATCTTTGATACCGAGAACCGGATCAAGAAGATTTTCCTGAAGGATGGTTACATCCAGCACACCGATCGGATCTGTTGAATAGGTACCGTCATTCGCTTTCAATTTATACCATTGTCCATCCAGATACATGCCAAACTCGTGCAACTCAGCAGGTTTTACCGCTCCTTCTGCCTCGCTTACTTCAAACTTATCTCCCAGTTTAGCGAGAAAATCGCTTACCGACAATCCGTTCAGATCGGTTACCACACGATTATAATCCAATATCGCAAGTTGATTAGCCGGAAATAATGTGGTCAGAAAATAATTGGCGCCTTCGGGTGCATTTTCACCCAGCGAAGCACGAACCTTTGCAGCAGAAGCAGCGCGGTGGTGGCCATCTGCAATGTAGGTATATGGAACTTCGCTGGCAAACAGATCTGTGATTTTCTGAATTGTAGCATCATCGTTTACCACCCATATTGTGTGCCGGATTTCATCATCGGCAACGAAATCGTAAACCGGAGATTTATCTTCTTTCCATTTATTAATCACTGCGTCTATCGCAGCTACGTTTCTGTATGCCAGAAACACATTCCCGGTTTGCGCTCCTGTGTATTTTATGTGATTGATTCGGTCCAGTTCTTTTTCCGGACGCGTAAACTCATGTTTTCTTATGATATCATTTTCGTAATCATCCACAGAACTTCCGCATACCAGACCTGTCTGACTGCGTCCGTTCATTACCAGCTGATAAATATAGTAGCAGGCTTTGTTTTCGCGGAATAAAAGTTCGCGTTGAATGAAAGCATCCAGATTCTGTTTGGCTTTTTCATAAACTGCTTCAGAATGAATATCCGTTCCCTCTGACAAACTGATTTCAGATTTTGTGATATGCAGGAAAGAATTAGGATTGCCATGCGCTTCCTTTCTGGCTTCCTGACTATTAAGAACATCATAGGGTCTTGATGCTACCTGTTTTGCGAATTGTGCCTGCGGACGTAATGCTTTAAACGGAACTACTATTGCCATAAAATTTTTTTCCCAATTTTTTTAACCAACCGGGTTGCGAATTTAGTTTTTTTTAATCTGACCGGATGCTCACGTCACAGATTATCCCCTTGCTGCAAAATCTTTCATCACATCCACCAATACCTCCACACTGCTCATCGGCATAGCGTTGTAGAGAGAAACGCGGAATCCACCAGCACTTCTGTGCCCCTTTACACCCACCAACCCCTCACTCTTACAGCGTTCAAGAAATGCCTTCTCTCTTTCAGGATCATCAATTTCAAATACTACGTTCATCATACTTCTGTCTTTCACCGCAACTTTCGGACGGAATACTTCCAGCGAATCAAGTGTATTATATACCAGATCAGCTTTAGCGCGATTTATTTTCTCTATTCCGGCAACCCCGCCCTGAGCCTTCAGCCACCTAAGTGTTAGCATACACACATAAACAGCAAACACCGGGGGTGTGTTCAGCATGGAAGCATTCTCAATATGAGCACGGTAATCCAGCATGGTAGGAATCTTCCTGCTTACCTTTCCTAAAATATTCTTGTTTACAATAACCAGATTTACTCCGGCAGCACCCACATTTTTCTGTGCACCAGCATAAATCAGCGCGAACCGGGTGAAATCCATTTCCCTGCTCATGATATCGCTGCTCATATCTGCTACCAGCGGAACGGAAGTTTCCGGTATCGAATGCATCTGTGTACCTTCAACCGTATTGTTCGTAGTGTAATGAAAATAGCTGGCATTCTCCGGTATTTCATATCCTTCCGGAATATAACTGTAGTTTTTATCTTTTGAGCTGGCAGCAACTATCACATCACCAAAGAGCCTGGCTTCTTTAATAGCCTTTGTACCCCATACACCTCCATCCAGGTAAACCGCAGTTGCCTTGTCATCAAGCAGATTCATGGGCACCTGCATGAATTGCGTGGAAGCACCACCATGTAAAAACAAAACTTCCTGATCATCACTTAAATGCATCAACTCTTTAACGAGTGAACGGGCCTCATTCATTACCTCTTCAAATAAAGGCGTTCTATGCCCGATTTCTAATATAGATAGTCCGGTATCATTAAAATTGAGAATAGCGCGACTGGCCTGCTCGAAAACCTCTCCGGGTAGTATTGACGGTCCCGCATTAAAATTATGTATCATGAGTGCAAGATATGAAATCAATAACATTCCGAACCAATCCAGACTTTACTCAGCTCTTCAAATTCCTTGATTTCCTCCGCTGTAAATTTCACCTCTGACATACCCTCCAGAGAGGGTTGACCGGCATTTACCCAGGCAGTATACCAAAAGGAAGCAACAGCTACGATGGATTGTTGCATTCTACGCTCAATCATTCCGTTCAGGGCTTTGTTATACGCCAAAGAAAAGGCAGGTGAATATTGCCGGACCATCTGAAAATTCCTTACCTCATAAACATATTTGGTATCCGGATTAAACTTTTTTGATAACCAGGCTTCTTTCTTTAATACAGTATCTGCAGACGCCGCACTCTGCAATATAATTTCCCAGATTCTTTCCATCGGACTCCGGACATAAGTGGCTTTGGTAAGAAAGAAATCCCATTCTTTCAGAGCAAGCAATTCGGGAATTCGCGACTCCCAGAATCCGTGTATCCCATGCTGATCAGTTTTCTGTCCGTTGTAGTTACTGCAAGCATGGAGTGGTACATGGGCATCACCGATATAATGTCCGATTTCAGCAGATAACTTCAATATTGCTGATTGATTTTTTTCCTCGAATGCCCGGGTGAGCCGCCCCAGCATCACATTAATCCACCAGGGTACAATACCATGAGCAGCCAGGCTATCCTCTCCGAATTTTTCAACTGCTTTTGCCCAGGTACGCGGTAAAGAATCATAAGGATAGGTCCCATATCTGTCCATATCTATAAAATGTTTGGGGCCCTCACCTTTCACAACATATCTCCTGCTATCCGGATCCACAGCATGATCAGTAATGAACTGTATATGCTGCTTATAAAACAAGAGCATCTCAGGAGGCAAAAGAAAAACAGCATGGTGATTAATATGTTTATGCGCAAAAAATCCCCAGCCGTTCGCCTGAGTCAAAATCAATAGTATCAGCATTGCGAGCAATACAGGTCTTTTCATAACAAAGTTTTATTTTTCGAAATTACCCTTCACATAAGCCTGCCGGAACAGTACTTTAACGGTATATTTGAGGAGAAAATAACCTTACCATTTAACATGTCTGTCCAACAACAAGTTCTGAATCAAAAATTTCAGGAAACCTATTCGCAGCTAAACGAGCAGCAGAAAAAAGCAGTTGACAAAATTGAAGGGCCCGTAATGGTAATCGCCGGACCCGGAACGGGAAAGACACAAATTCTCAGCGCCAGGATTGCCAAAATTCTGATGGAAACGGATGCCCGCCCCGAAAATATTCTGTGCCTGACTTATACCGATGCAGGCGTGGTTGCAATGAGAAAAAGGTTATTGAGTTTTATCGGACCCGATGCGTACCGGGTGAATATCCACACTTTTCACGCGTTTTGTAATGAAATTATCCAGGAAAACCTTTCACTATTCGAGAAGAATTCACTGGATCCGATTTCAGATCTGGAAAGAACCGAATTATTAAAAGAACTGATTGATCAGTTCCCGAAAAATCATCCGTTAAAAAGATACAGAGGTGATGTTTACTTTGAAGTTTCGCGTCTGCAGAATCTCTTCAGCATAATGAAACGTGAGGGCTGGACTCCCGAATGGATCAATTCAAAAATTGATGAATATCTGGCATCCCTGCCTCAGCGTGACGGATTCGTTGCAAAACGAGCAACGGGGCCGTTCAAGAAAGGTGATATACGCACGGATAAGATTGCGATTGAGAAAGATAAGATGGATAAACTCCGCGCAGCTGTAAATGAATTCGAGCGTTTTCAGCAAATGATGAGAAGCAGGAACCGGTATGATTTCGACGATATGATTAACTGGGTGATAAATGCCTTCGATGAAAACGAAGCTCTGCTCCGCCGATATCAGGAGCAGTTTCTTTATATTCTTGTTGACGAATATCAGGACACAAGCGGTTCACAAAACAAACTGGTAGAACAACTCATTCGCTTCTGGGATAAACCCAATGTGTTTGTGGTTGGTGATGATGATCAGTCGATTTACCGCTTTCAGGGAGCTAATATTGAGAATATGCTCAACTTTGCAGACCAGTATAAAAACGATCTGCTGACCGTAGTGCTTACCAGTAATTACCGTTCAATCCAACCTATTCTCAACGTATCAAAATCATTGATTGAAAGAAATACAGGAAGACTCGTCAATCAGATAGAAGGTCTGAGTAAAGATTTACAGGCAGGTAACCCAAAAATCAACCATCTTAACCATCTGCCCGTTATCAGGCAATACGACGATCAGCGTCAGGAGATGATTGATGTAGTGATGCAGATAGAATCGCTGATTAGTCGGGGTGTAAAGCCGGGTAGAATCGGTGTTATTTATAGAGAGAATAAATACGGGGAAGAACTCGCCCGATATTTCAAACTGAAAAATATTCCCGTATTCAGTAAACGTAATATCAATATTCTCCATCTTCCGTTAACCCGACAAATCCTTCTCCTTTTCCGTTATCTGGCGAGCGAACACGATATTCCCTACAGCGGCGATGCCATGCTGTTTGAAATTCTGCATTTTAACTGGTTTAATATTCCTTCGATCGAAATTGCAAAAATCACAGCGGAAACAGCAGAACGCCAGCTCTCCGGCGAAAAAACTTCCTTAAGAAAACTGTTGTACGACAAATCCAATACAGCTCCCAAAGAATTGTTTGAGGCGGGATTAAATGAGCAACTGAAAAAAGCATCTGCTGTGCTGGAGACGCTCATTGCTGATGTAAGTAATCTCACTCTGCAATCGCTTTTTGAGAAAATTATCCGCGACGCGGGAATTCTTTCACATATCATGCAACAGCCCGATAAAATCGAGCAGATGCAGATTCTCACCGCTCTGTTTGATTTTGTTAAAGAAGAGACAGGAAGACAACCGCTTCTCAACGTTGACTCATTGATAAGCATAATCGATACTATGGAAAAAGAAAATATCGCTCTTTCCATGGTACAGATCAACGGAAACGACAAAGGTGTAAACCTGATGACGGCTCATGGTTCAAAAGGACTCGAGTTTGAATATGTGTTTCTGGTTGGTTGTAATTCAGGGTTCTGGGAGAAAAAGAAAAAACCATCGGGCCGAAACTTTACGCTTCCGGATACCATCTTCTCATCTGCCACCTCTGATCAGGATACTCATGAGGAATTACGCCGACTCTTTTATGTTGCTATAACCCGCGCAGAAGTACATCTCTATATTTCTTATGCGAAATATAAGAATGACGGAAAAGAAATGGAACCTTCACTGTTCATAGCGGAAAGCCGCGCGCAATACCCGCTTGACATTGAAGAAATCAGTTTGTCGCCTGAAGTAATCAGTGATTTCAGTGCCCTTGAACTAACAAATGGCAGCCCCGAAATTGAACACCTCGACGAATCATTTATTGATAAAATTCTTGACAAATTTGTCATGAACGTAACGGCATTGAACACTTATTTAAAATGTCCGCTTGAATTTTATTTCCGTACCCTGATCAGAATTCCTTCCCCTAAAAATGAAGCCACCGAATTCGGATCGGCCGTGCACTTCGCGCTCGAAAGACTTTTTAAGAAAATGCTCGACAACAACCGCGAGTTTCCTTCTAAAGAAAGTTTTGTAGAAGATTTTGAGTGGTATATGAAAAGACACCGCCAGAGTTTTACCCGCGAGCAGTTTGCACGACGAATGGAATACGGGCAGGAAATACTACCCGCATATTACGATAAGTATATACATACCTGGAACAAAGTAGTTGTAGTAGAAAGATCCATCAGAAATATTGTATATAACGGAGTTCCATTGAAAGGGAAACTGGATAAACTGGAATTCGACGGCAAACTTGTAAATGTAGTTGACTATAAAACCGGCGACCCCACAAACGGTAAAAAGAAATGCAAAAGACCCGACGACAAAGAACCTTTGGGTGGCGATTACTGGCGGCAGGCGGTTTTCTATAAAATGCTGATCGATAATTATGATTCGCGCGACTGGAAAGTAGTGAGTACAGAATTCGACTTTATAGAGCCCGACAACAATAAGGAATATCAAAAGGAAAAATTACTGATAACTGATGAAGATGTACAG
>DATCKB010000448.1:0-4077 GCA_036562505.1 Parasegetibacter sp.
ATGTACAACCGGTCTAACCATACTTTCTTTGTAGGTAACCAACATAAGCATCTGGATTTGAAACTCGGGAAGTGGTCAGTTATTCAAAACGGTGTTGAAAAATCTATAATAGAAAGGTTTTCGTCTCATCAGATCAATACGGAAGGAAAGATGCAGTTTTGCGTGTTGGCCAACCTGATGCCTCATCATCGGTTTGATATACTAAGTGAAGCGTTGCATTCACTAACAGTTGAAGATCGGTCAAAATTTACACTACATCTAATTGGTTTTAACTTCGAGCCAGTTCTCCCAGCAATACCAGAAGGAGTAGAATATATTTACTACGGTCCGAAAGAGAAAGAGGAGATATATGCACTCCTTAGCAGGATGCATGTGGCAGTAATTTCCGGGGGTCCGCAGTACAGCTCGTTTATGAAACTATACGACTACGCGGCAGTTAAACTGGCAGTAATTTGCCCTGTACTCGAAAATATAATATCCAATTTTTCTGAAGATGAAATAGTTTATTTTCGGAATGAAGATGCAGCGGATCTCGCACGCGTAATAAAAAAGTTGGTTGATGAACCTTCTCTCGCTAAAGTATTCGGAAACCGGCTTTTTGAAAAAGTAAAGAATAATTTCACCTGGGAAACCATATTTGAAGGAATTGCCAATACTATCACAAGTCAAATTAGTCTCTTTGCTGATAAAACAACCCGCACTCAACTCAATATTAATGCTGAATGAGAATCGCGCTCTTAACTAACGGTATTTGGCCCTATGTAATCGGAGGAATGCAAAAACATTCCTATTTTCTAGCTAAATATCTGGCTAGGAATAAAGTGGAAGTTGTTCTGATTCATACAAATCAGCAGTCGCAATTGGATATAAATAAGCTGGAGTATTTTTCGGACGAAGAAAAAAAATATTTAACTGCTTATGTAGTTCCGACGCCTCAAACCCCATATTTCCCCGGTCACTACGTTTACCGGTCCTACTTATATTCTAAGGCTGTATTCAACTGTTTAAAACAGGTTGGAAACGTTGACTTTATCATTGCAAAAAGTACAACCGCCTGGTATATGTTCAGAAAAGGCGATAGAATGGGAGCTCCCGTAGGTATTAATATTCATGGCTATGAATTCATGCAGCGAAAAGCCAACTTCAGAACTGTGCTGGAAGGATGGATGCTCAAGTGGCCATTTGTATACGTTAATAATAAAGCTGACTACGTATTCTCTTACGGTGGTAAAATCACTGAACTCATACGCAAATTGGGTGTCAGCGATAATAAAATTATAGAACTCCCCGCCGGTATTGAAGAAGACTGGATAGCTGACGCAATTAAACCTACTTCCGGGATTCGCAGGTTCGTTTTTGTTGGAAGATTTGAAAGAAGAAAGGGGATTCAGGAATTGCAAGAAGTAATCAAAAAACTACACGGGTATCTTTGCTTTGAGTTTCATTTCATCGGTCCTATTCCGGAAGAATTGCAGTTAAAACTTCCCGGAGTTAAGTATCATGGTTCTATCAGGGATAAGGAACCACTTCAGCAGGTACTCCAGGCATCTCACGTATTGGTTTGTCCGAGTTACGCAGAAGGAATGCCCAATGTAATTCTGGAAGGTATGGCAAACGGTTGTTCGGTCATCGCAACTGATGTAGGAGCAGTGAATCACCTCGTTGACGAAACCGTTGGTTGGTTAATACCTCCGGCAGACAAAAATCAGCTTGAAGATGCGATTCGAAAAGCTGTTTCGATCGATGACAGCGAGTTGGATCAGCTCCGCAAAAACGGGTTACAGAGAATCAGGGACCAATACACCTGGGACACAATTGCGAAATCAACCATAGCTGCACTACAGGAAAGAATTGGAGCGTGAAAAAGCAATTAATTTATCATCTTATTTTAATAATAACATCGCTGGTTGCGAATCACCGGAGTATTGCCCAGAATCCATTGGCTTACTGGACATTCGACAATTCTAATCCGCTTGCTGATATTATTAAGGGAAGTATTGCAGATACAGCCCGTTATCATAATCAAATAACTGTAGGTGCAGGCAGTGTGGGAAATGGTGTATTTCCAGCTACGCGTGACGGATTATTGGTGACCAGTGCTCTCCCGGAAAAGGCACAGGCCATTACCGTCGAATTTATGTTTAAGGGGAATGAATTTTTCTTTTCAACATTTCCGGAACCATCGTTTCGTTTAGTTGCTCACTATGATTACATCCAGTTTACAACAACGACAGTTGCAAAAAATGTTATTGTCGACCATTGGATAGTAAATTTAAGAGGGAATGGTATCAATTCTTACAATAATCTCAGTGATGGTAACTGGCATCACGTCGTTTTTCGGGTCGATGGAAAAACAGGTACAAAACAGATCTGGATTGACGGACAAACCAATAAGCTTCTTACGAAGGAGATTCATCGGTTCGATTTTATTCAGGTGCAAAAAGCAAGTGCATTCAGTAGGATGGAGGGATTAGACGAGGTGGCTGTATATGATACCTATCTTTCTGACGATTTGATTAAACAGCACTATCTGGAGGTTAACAATAACAGGCACTATAGCTTCGGGAGTCAAAATCTTAAGGCATCCGCCGGAACAGCGGCAGTAGAAATAGTAGACCCGAAAGAATTCGCGCCAGGTTACCCCGACTACACGGTACAGGCGACGGATCAGTTAAAAACTTTTCCTGATCCACGGTATTTTCCCGGTCATAATTTGCCTAGAAATTTTCCCTGGCTGGACATTAGCTATCTGCATCGGGAACTAAAAGGAAATGGAGGTATGGGGTTGGGACAGTCAAACCCACAAAAAGCAATTGAACTAACTGATGAAATGGTAAAGAGGTGGAATTATTATGCGGAAATAAGATGTCTTCGTCAAGACACTGTAACAGCGCTCAAAACCTATAACGATCCAAATACACTGGAACATGCTCTGATTAAGTATGCAAACAATAACCCTTCCGTGCCATTAGCAGCAGTTATTATGCAGGTGCAGAACAAGCCGGTTCACGCCGGTTATAAAAGTCATTCACCTTATGTATTATCTCAGGAGCTGCCTGATAAATATTATTTAAGAGATAAAACCGGGAAAGAAATCATTTATAATAATAAAAAATGGATAACACCGCTGGCACCCTTAGATATAGTAGAATATGATGCGAATACGACCGTTACCTATTTACGGCAAGTAGCGAAAGTATTAAAGCGCCCGGTAGATATGCTAAATGACAATGGAGAGGTTTTCGGACATATGAGAACAGCAGACCTTCTTAATATGGACCCGGATGTAGTGAAACTTCAGACCAGCAAAAAATGGAATGTTGCTGAGCTGAATGGGTGGTTTCAGTACCGTATGGATTCAGTTTATAAAAACTTCATTCTGAATAAACTGGGCTGGAAGAATACATTGTTTACTATTTATAATACCAGTGCTGTTAATAGTAACTACTGGCCGGATTATTCATTCCGACGTAATACGAATTCACTGTTTAATGGTTCGCACAGGTCCACACCTTCATTTTACCCTGCTTTTCCCTGGAACTGGAAACTGGCTTCGGGGCAGTATAATGGTTACGGGGTAATTGCAGAAGGACGAAGAAAAGAAATTGAAATGGGCGACAAACTATTTGCTCCATTCATTTCAGCAGGTTGGGGTTTGGAAGAAAACAATATCAGACCGGCTCAATGGTTAGGACTATTAAAGTCGATGGTGATGTTAGGAGCCGACTTCTTTCACGTGGGATACTTCAACGTAACCGGTGGAGGTGGGTGGCCTAACGGAAAAGGGCCGAATGATCCAAGAGGTTACATTTATCAGGTTGCTATGCCCTCATATGCACAGGCAATTGCTTCTAGAGTATTTCCTTTTATTGAAAATGGCGAGTTATTAAACCCCTCTGCTGACACTTCTGTACGGGGCTTCGACTACAGATTTCCAGCGGGGAATGAAAGTCACCTCGTAATGGTGAGAAAGTTAGGCAAAAAGTATCTGATCTTTGGAACTGTACAACCCAACGGAAATTATATCGGGAATGCTCCAGTGATAAAACCCGTGAGTATAAAGCTGGAAAACAGGAT
>DATCKB010000512.1:0-2568 GCA_036562505.1 Parasegetibacter sp.
GCGCCGAAGCACCTAACCGGTTTGCGCCGTGATCGGAGAAGTTTGCTTCACCCAGACAATACAATCCCGGAATAGTAGTCATCAGTTCGTAATCCACCCAAAGTCCGCCCATGGTATAGTGAACGGCAGGATAAATACGCATCGGGGTTTCGTAGGGGTTCTCACCGGTAATCTTCTCGTACATATCGAAGAGGTTACCATATTTTTCTTTTACCACTTCTTTACCAAGGCTGATAATTTCTTCTTCGCTGGCATTCACTAAACCACGTTTACCCGCTTCAATATTTCCGTATCTTCTGATAGCAGAAGCATAATCCAGATAAACGGCCTGACGGGAAGTACCTACACCATAACCTGCGTCACATCTTTCTTTTGCGGCACGGCTGGCTACATCGCGCGGAACGAGGTTTCCGAATGCCGGATATCTTCTTTCGAGATAATAATCTCTTTCATCTTCCGGAATCTGGCTTGGCGGGCGGGTATCACCTTGTTTTTTTGGAACCCAGATTCTACCATCATTTCTGAGCGACTCAGACATGAGGGTCAGTTTACTCTGGTGATCACCACTCACCGGAATACAGGTCGGGTGAATCTGTGTGAAACAGGGGTTAGCGAATAAAGCACCTTTTTTATGAGCTTTCCAGGCAGCAGTTACGTTACTACCCATAGCATTGGTAGAAAGATAGAATACGTTTCCGTAACCACCTGAACATAACAAGACTGCATGACCGAAATGACGCTCGAGCTCTCCTGTAACAAGGTTACGGCAAATGATTCCTCTTGCTTTATTATCGATCACCACCAGTTCAAGCATTTCGTGGCGGTTGTACATATGTACATTACCGAGAGCAACCTGTCTTTCAAGAGCCTGATAAGCACCGATAAGCAATTGTTGCCCGGTTTGACCGGCAGCGTAGAAAGTACGCTGCACCTGAGTTCCGCCAAAAGAACGGTTGCTCAGGAGTCCGCCGTAGTCGCGGGCAAATGGAACACCCTGTGCCACGCACTGATCAATGATATTGGCACTAACCTCAGCCAGACGGTAAACATTACCTTCTCTGGCGCGGTAATCGCCACCTTTAATAGTATCGTAAAACAGACGGTAAACAGAGTCACCATCGTTCTGATAGTTTTTTGCAGCGTTAATACCTCCCTGTGCGGCAATTGAGTGCGCACGGCGGGGAGAATCCTGAAAGCAGAAAGCCTTAACCTTATACCCCAGTTCACCTAATGTTGCTGCGGCCGAAGCGCCAGCGAGGCCGGTACCAACAACTATTATTTCCAGTTTTCTCTTGTTTGCAGGGTTTACCAGCTTACAGGTTGATTTATACTTGCTCCATTTCTGTTCTAAAGGACCTGCTGGAATTTTTGCATCTAACATGCTATCTGTTTAAGATTTAAAATGATCAATCTATCCATTTAAAATAAATGCTGATGGGCATCATAGCAAAGGCGATACATACAACGATCGCGAAAATTATACCCAGGCAGTTCACCAGACGAAGGTATTTGCTGTTGTAGAGTCCGATCGACCTGAACGCACTCTGAAAACCGTGAATCAGATGATAAGCCAGAGATATACAACCCAGCACATATAATATTACTACCAGTAAGCTGCTTGAAAATACAGCTACCATTTTTGCATAGAGGTTATGCGCTTCGGTACCGTCGGCCAGGGTAACAGGAGGCATATCATGCGTAATTCTGGACGGAACCCAGAAATGTGAGATATGCATAATCAGGAAAAGCAGAATTAGTGTTCCGAGTAATCCCATAGATCGGGTGTACCAGCGACTGCCACGTTCACCCAGCGAAATTGTATATCCTTTTTTACGCTTGCTTCTGTTCTGTACTTCAAGCACATAACCCTGAATAATATGAAGAAGAATACCCAGGAACAGGCCCACTTCAAGTGTGCGGGTGACGATTGTACTACCCATGAAATGAGCTGCAGTATTAAACATCAGACCATTGTCATTGGCAAAAATACAGGCATTCAACCCCACGTGTACAATCAAAAATAGGATCAGGGAAATACCGGTAAGGCCCATAATGAACTTCTTACCTACTGAGGAAGTGAAAAACTGTTTCCAATCCATACAACTAATTATCAGGATTTTTTAAAAATATGACACAAAAATAACAATCACAGAATTACAAAAATTTTTAAGAAACACTTTTTTATAGGATTAATTAGATATAATAATGAGATTTTCGTTGATTGCCAGAATTTTACAAACCGTTAATTAGGATTTCAATTTCTGCAAATTCCCTATCTTGCCGCCAAATTCGAAATCAATGCGAGCTGAAGAAGACTTCGATGCCAATCTTGCCGGTGAGGATAGTCAGTCAGAGCAGGAAAGGGCCAGTTGGTTCAAAAGAATAAAGAAAGGAATTCTCACCTCTACATCGGAGAAAAAAGAAACTCCGGAGGGATTATGGAATAAATGTCCGGAATGTAACTATATATGTACGGCCCAGGATCTAAAGGCAAATCTGCATGTTTGTCCGAAGTGTAACTACCACCACCGGATCGGCAGTGCTGAATATTACGACATCATTTTTGAC
>DATCKB010000513.1:0-13182 GCA_036562505.1 Parasegetibacter sp.
CTATAGTATCGGGATAGGCAATTCGAGCCCTTTCAGAAACCTGTTCTTACAATATTATAAAATAAAACTATAAAAATACGGTCGGCCGAATGCGCCGGTACCATTTGGACTATTATACCAAAACCAAATATGAAAAAAGAGCATAAAATTGCCGTAATAGGCCTCGGTTATGTTGGTCTTCCACTGGCTGTGGAATTTGCGAAAAAGTATCCCACTGTTGGTTTCGATATCAACGAAAAACGGGTTCAGGAGTTAAGAGCGGGTAAAGACAACACGCTGGAAGTGTCGGATGATGCCTTAAAAGCTGTGGAAGGTAAGCTGGAAATCAGCAACCAGCTGGAGGCCTTAGCAAGTTGCAATGTGTATATTGTAACCGTACCCACTCCCGTTGACCGTTATAATCAGCCGGATCTCACCCCCCTTCGCAAGGCCAGTGAAACGGTTGGTAAGGTGTTGAAAAAAGGAGATATCGTTGTGTATGAATCAACGGTATATCCCGGTGTTACCGAAGAATACTGTGTACCGGTTCTTGAAAGAACAAGTGGTTTGGTTTTCAATAAAGACTTTTTTGCCGGTTACTCACCGGAGCGGATCAATCCGGGTGACAAAGAGAGAACCCTCACCAAAATCCGCAAGATTACCTCCGGTTCTACGCCGGAAGTGGCAGAAATTGTTGATGAGCTTTACGGTTCCATCATTACCGCCGGAACCTTCAAGGCAAGTTCCATCAAGGTGGCCGAAGCTGCCAAGGTTATCGAGAATGCCCAGCGTGATATCAATATCGCCTTTGTGAACGAACTCGCGAAAATCTTTAATCGCCTTAATATCGACACCCATTCCGTATTGGAAGCAGCCAGCACGAAATGGAACTTTCTGCCCTTCCGTCCGGGTCTTGTAGGCGGTCACTGTATTGGTGTTGATCCCTACTATCTGGCGCAGAAAGCACAGGAAACAGGTTATCATCCCGAAATCATCCTGGCCGGTCGTCGTATCAATGATGGTATGGGCGAGTATGTGGTGCTGCAGATCATCCGGCAACTGAACCGCCGGGGATTACCGGTTGTAGGCGCGAAAGTGTTGATACTTGGACTGACCTTTAAAGAAAACTGTCCGGATATCAGGAACACCAAAGTGGTTGATATCATTTATCACCTGAAAGATCAGGGTGTGGATGTGGATATTTACGATCCCTGGGCCGACAAAGAAGAGGTTCGTCACGAATATAATTACGACATCAAAACCGACCTTTCTGAAATCGGAAAGGACTACGATGGCGTTATCCTGGCGGTAGCACATAAACAATTCCTCAACGGTAAAAACTGGCGCGAACATCTGAAGGAGAACGGGGTGCTGTATGACGTGAAATCGGTTCTTCCCCTGGGTGTTGCGGATGCAAGGTTGTAAACGAATTGAGAATTGATTATGGCTGGTTATCAAATTATACATCTCCCCAAAATTTCAGATCCCCGGGGAAATCTGACCTTTCTTCAATGTCCGCAGCAAATACCATTTCAGATTGAGAGGGTGTTCTGGACTTATGATGTTCCGGGTGGCGAAATAAGAGGCGGCCATGCCTATCGTAAGCAGCAGGAGCTTATCATTGCACTGAGCGGTAGTTTTGACGTCATAATTACGGATAAGGATGGCCGTAAGGAAACAATTTCCCTGAACCGTTCCTATCACGGATTGTTGCTGCCTCCCATGTCGTGGCGACATATGGAGAACTTTTCTACCAATGCACTGGGGCTTCATCTGTCGAGCATGAAGTATGATCCGGGTGACTATGTGCGCGACTTTGAGGAATATCGTAAATCTATAGATTAGCATGCTAACAGTTTTTGATTGTCCGATTATATATCTGCCTAAAAACGGCGACCGGAATGGAAATATCACTTCGGTAAACAATATGTCGGAGATCCCATTTAATGTCAATCGTGTTTTTTATCTCTACGATATTCCGGGTGGCGAGTCGCGCGGCGCACATGCACATAAGGAATGTCATCAGTTCCTGATCGCCGCAAGTGGTTCTTTCGAGGTGCTGCTTGACGACGGTAAGGTGCAGCGGATCGTTCAGCTAAACCGACCCAATATGGGACTGCATATTCCTCCGGGTATATGGGCGTCTGAAATTAATTTCTCTTCAGGAAGTATTTGTCTTGTATTGGCATCACATCCCTATAGTGAAGCCGACTACATACGCGACTATGAAGAATACAAAACATTTACACAACAATGATTCACCCGCTCTCTGATGTAAAATCAGTCCATATTGGTGCCGATACCTATGTGTGGCAATACGCAGTGATATTGCAGGGAGCCGTGATTGGGCAAAACTGTAATATCAATTGTCATGTATTCATCGAAAACGATGTTGTTATCGGGAATAATGTAACTGTAAAATCAGGAGTATATCTCTGGGATGGAATTACAGTTGAAGACAATGTATTCATAGGACCGAATGTGACTTTCGCAAATGATAAAATGCCCCGGTCCAAGGCTTATCCGACTAGTTTTCTGAGGGTGCACCTCGCCAAAGGCGCGTCGATCGGAGCAGCGGCAACCATTTTGGGCGGAGTAAGGATTGGGGAATTTGCATTCGTGGGGGCAGGTGCCCTGGTTACAAAGGATGTACCCGACAGAGCGCTTGTAATTGGACAACCTGCAAAAATTGTAGGATGGATGAATAACGATGGCTCCAAAATGACAGAAGAAAACGGAGTGTTTAAATCGAACGACGGTACCCTTTGGATCGAACAAAATGGTCAACTTATAAAAAAATGAAAATTCCCTTTTTAGACTTTACAGCCATGCACTCGGAAATTCGCCAGGAAATGGTGGATGCATTCGAGCGTGTATATGATAGCAAGTGGTATATTCTTGGATCAGAAGTTTCAACCTTCGAACAGGCTTATGCTGCTTTTTCCAATACCAACCACTGTGTGGGAGTGAGTAATGGTCTCGATGCAATTATCCTTTCTCTTAAAGCATTGGGGGTGACAGCGGGTGATGAAGTGATTGTGCCTTCCAATACATATATCGCAACGGTGTTGGCCGTTACTGCGGTGGGCGCAACGCCAGTTTTTGTTGAACCTGACATTCGGTACTATAATATCGATGTTACGAAAATTGAAGAGGCAATTACTGAAAGGACAAAGGCGATTATTCCGGTTCACCTGTATGGACAGATTTGCGATATGCAATCCATTATGGAAATTGCGGAGAAGCATAATCTGTTCGTGATTGAAGATAATGCCCAGGCACATGGAGCCCGTTTTGACGGAAAGATCTCCGGCAGCTGGGGACATGCAAATGCAACCAGCTTCTATCCCGGGAAGAACCTCGGGGCTTTGGGTGATGCGGGTGCAGTTACCACCGATGATGAAAAAGTAGCAGAATCGGTTCGGGTGCTGAGAAACTATGGATCGCGCGTGAAATATGAAAATGAGGTATTGGGACATAATATGCGCCTCGATGAATTGCAGTCTGCTTTCCTGAAGGTGAAACTTTCAAAACTGGAGCAATGGACGCAACAGCGCGTGGAGATCGCCAATTGGTATAATGAATTGCTGAGTGGCGTGTCGGAAATCATCCTGCCCCAGATACATGAAAAAGCAACCCATGCCTATCACTTGTATGTGATCCGGACAAAAGAGAGAAATAACCTTCAGCAATATCTTCAGGAGCAGGGTGTGGGTACCCTGATCCACTATCCGATCCCGCCTCATATGCAAGCAGCCTATAAGCATCTTGGTTATGGGCCCAGCAGTTTTCCCATTGCATCCGAAATTGCCGATACCTGTCTGAGTATCCCTCTCTGGCCAGGAATGCAAAAAAGCCAGGCAGAATATGTGTCTCAACAAATAATCAGGTTCTTTGAACAGGGTTTGTAACAATTAGCTTAGGAAAAGGTAGATAGGTTGTCGAGCTACAAACACATAATAAAAGCAACTTCAATTTTTGGTGGAGTACAGGTTGTAACCATCCTGGTGAATATTGCCCGGTCGAAATTAATCGCCGTGCTCTTAGGTCCTGCTGGTATGGGGATTAACGGAATGCTGAATTCCGCCATTACCATGATTGGTAACCTGACCAATTTTGGATTAAGCACCAGTGCGGTGAAAAGCGTAGCATTTGCTTTTGGCAGTGGCGATAAAGCAAAGATAGCTTCCGAAATAACTGTACTACGAAGGCTGGTATGGTTTACGGGCCTGTTGGGCAGTGTAGTGATGTTTGTGCTGGCCCCCTTCTTAAGCCGGTGGAGTTTTGGCAGCGAAGAGTATACTTTTTCTTTTTATATCGTAGCGGGCACCCTGTTGATTAATCAGGTCAGTTCGGGACAACGAGTGCTTCTTCAGGGTTCCAGACAGTTGGCCTATCTGGCAAAATCTACGGTGTGGGGCGCAGTATTGGGACTGGTTGCCACCATCCCGCTTTATTACTATTTCAAAGAAGAGGGCATTGCCTACGCAATACTTTTGGGGGCGTTGAACAGCCTCCTGCTGACCTATTTCTATTCCCGGAAAATCAGTATTAAAAGTATTGCCCTGAGTTGGAAAGAAGTGTTTAGCCGGGGCAGGGAAATGATCCAGCTGGGATTCTTTTTAAGCCTGAGTAACCTGATTTCAACCGGCTTTTCCTATCTGTTCCGGATATTTATCAATAATACCGGAACGCTGGAAGATGTGGGTTATTATAGTGCCGGATTCGCGATGATCAGTACCTATTTCGGTTTGATCTTCACGGCGATGGCGACCGACTACTATCCCCGCCTCTCTGCAGTTTCTGCACAAAACTCCCTTGTAAAAAAGGAGATAAATCAGCAAATGGAGGTCTCCATGCTAATTGTGTCTCCCATTTTATGTGCGTTTATCTTTTTTGCCGACTGGGCACTGATAGCGCTGTATTCCACTGATTTTGTTCGCATAAAGGAAATGATGATTTGCGCAGCGTTCGGCGTCTATTTCAAAGTTGCGTCCTGGTCCATTGCATATGTGTTTCTGGCAAAAGGTCATTCAAAACTCTACTTTGCCAATGAAATGTTTACCCATTTCTATTTATTCATTCTGAATGTCATTTTCTTCAAATACTGGGGCCTGGTAGGTGTGGGAGTGTCCTATTGCATAGGTTATCTTCTTTATTTTTTTCAGATGTATAAAGTGGCGAGCATCAAGTATGAATTCGGATTGTCGGCAGAGTTTTGGAAGATTTTCTGGATTCAGATTACATGTGGGGCGATTGCGCTTATAATCTCACTGCTGCTTGACCGTGGCATATTTTTTTATGGTATTGGAATACTTTTAATTTCATTCAATTCATACATATCCTTCCGTATGCTGGATAAGAAAATCCAGTTTTCAAAGCTGATCAGGGAAAAGTTGTTTAAAAAGACAAAACAGGAATGATTTCTTATCTCACTAAAGAAAGGATTGTAGCCGAATACTCGAAGGTGCCGGTAAAGGAATATGCCAATGATGTGATCAAGAAAATGGCCAATCCGCTGGTGTCCGTAATACTGATTACCTACCAGCAAAAGCCTTTTATTGCGAAAGCTCTGGACGCAGTACTGGCGCAGGAAACCACCTTCCCCTTTGAAATCATCCTTTGTGATGATGATTCAACAGATGGAACCCGGGAAATCTGTATTGAGTATGCCGACCGGTATCCCGACAAAATCCGTTTCTTCCTGCACAGAAGGGAAAACAATCGGAAAGTGTTGGGTAAACCCAGTGGCATATTTCAGTACACTTATTCGCTTTTGCAGGCCAGAGGGAAATTCATCGCAATCTGTTCGGGCGATGATTTCTGGCAGGATGAGACCAAACTGGAAAAGCAAGCCCGTTTTCTGGTAGAAAATCCGGACCATTCACTGGTTTATACCTCCTGGGTGGAATGTACCTACGACAAAAACACGGACAGTTTTGGTCCTCCATCACCCTTAAAGAGCTCATTTCCCAAAGCCTCCACCACGATGCATGTGAGCTTCTCCAAAGAGATACCTGTACAGTTTCTTGATGTGATACAGGAGGATGTGTTCAGCTGGTTTATTCTGGAACAGAAAGGCAGATTCGGTTTTTTACCGGATATTCGGCCCACTGCCATTACGGTATTACCGGAGAGCCTGTCCAGGTCCAATACCGAAAAGCAGCTCGCCAGCCACGCTTTGAATGTACCTGTTAAACTGATCGAAGCGTATAAAGATTCGCCATATAGAAAGCAAGCCAGGGCAAAACTGCTTGGAACAATTCGGGGTCTGTTGAATAATCCGAAATATAAACCGATTCGCAACTGGTTGATAACCAAATCGATATTTCTTTTTTTCAGATATAACCTGTTTGGTGTGGCCTTGCAAAAAAAATTAAACAGATATTAATAATAATTTTTAAGAGTCTCATGAATATACTAGTAACAGGAGGTGCGGGCTTTATAGGAAGTCATATTATTGAAGCATTGATTCAAAACCCGGATGTTAAGCGTATTAATATTCTGGATAATCTGAGTACAGGACACGAGCGGAACATTGCTCCTTTTCTCAGTGATCTCCGCGTTCGGTTTTTCAAGGCCGATATACGCGATCTGGATGCCTGTAAAGAAGCGGTGGAAGGTATGAATTATGTTTGCCACCAGGCAGCCCTGGGTTCTGTTCCCAGAAGTATTGCCGATCCTGTGACCACCCATAATGTAAACGTAAACGGATTTATCAACATTCTGGAAGCATGCCGGTTCCACAATGTGACCAAAATGGTATATGCTTCCTCTTCATCCGTATATGGTGATCTGCCGGATTCTCCCAAGGTGGAGTCTAAAATCGGTCAGGTACTTTCACCCTATGCTGCTTCGAAATTCACCAATGAAGTGTATGCGCGTGCTTACGCCGTGAGCTACGGTATGCAGATAGCCGGATTCCGTTATTTCAATGTGTTTGGGCCCCGACAGGATCCCAACGGGGCTTATGCTGCAGTAATTCCCCTGTTTTTCAAGGCAGCACTGACCAATACGGCTCCCACTATCAATGGTGATGGAAAAATTACCCGCGATTTCACCTTCGTTACCAACGTGGTGAAAGCGAATTTGGCTGGAATGTTTAAATTGAATTGCCCCGGACAGCACGAGGTATTCAATATTGCCTGTGGAGAAACTACGACGCTAAACGATCTATGGTCTACAATCGCCCGGCTTTCGGGAACATCTGTTACCCCGGTTTATGGTCCGCCCAGAAAAGGTGATATTCTGCAATCCCTGGCGAATATTGGAAAAGCCGCACAGATGCTGGAATATACCGGGCTGGTAAAAATTGAAGACGGCCTGTCAGAAACCTTGAAATGGTACCAAAAAGAATTCAGTAACTAAATACCCATCCATGATCTTACGCAATATTGGGTTGATTCTGGTTTTGATTGTAACCGCCTGGTCATGTACCACCTCCAAGCAGATGGTTTACATGAACGATCTTCAGGTCGACAGCACGTTGACCGACGAGTTAAAAAAGGCCAAACTGGAGTTTGAATATCCCATTCAGAAAAATGACTTGTTGTGGATTACCGTGGGTGGTCCTAATAGCGCCGATCTGCTTGCCCTTAACTCCGCTTCCGGGATCATTGCACAGGGCTCGGCAGCCATTTCCAACCAGGGCGGACAGGTGTTCGGATACCTGGTGGAGGCCGATGGTTCCATCAAATTGCCCTATGTGGGCAAGGTGCCGGCAGAAGGCTTAACCCGGATTCAGCTGGAAGAAAAACTGAAACAGCTTTTTGCCGAATATACTCTCGATCCTGTGGTGAACGTACGGTTCATGAACTACAGGGTTACGGTAATGGGGGAGGTAGCGCGTCCCGGACCGATTACCATTCCCAATGAAAGAATCAGTATACTGGAGGCAATTGGTATGGCCGGTGACCTCACCGTAATGGGCAAGCGTGAAACGGTGCTTGTTCTGAGAGAAGTGAATGGGGAGCGGTCTATCGGCAGGGTAAATTTGCTCAGCAAGGATCTGCTGACATCACCGTATTACTATCTGCGGACCAATGATGTTGTGTACGTTGAACCCGCGCCGGCGAAATTCTTTGCCAGAGAACGTTTGCCACAGTTTATATCATTAGCCGCAGGAGGTTTATCGCTCCTGGCAATTATTCTAACTATTTCTAAGTAGATAATAATGTCAGAAAATAAAAGTTCTCACAGTTCTGGTACCAGCTTTTTTGGCCTGCCTGTAGAAACGATCATCAGGAGGACATTGAATTATTGGCCGCTGTTTTTGCTGGCCTTATTGTTGGCTGCGATCTCCAGCACGCTTTATCTGCGCTATACACCCAAAGTGCATAAAGTGCAGGCGAGACTGGTGATTAGCGATGATGAACAGGGCCAAAGCACCAACCTGCTGCGCTTCAAGTTCGATGGTTCGGGTAATTATAATCAGGTCGAAAAAGAAGTGGAGATTTTAAGATCGCGCAGCCTCCTGTCTGAAGTGGTCAAGAGATTGTCTTTGCAGGTGCAGTTCAAACAGGAAGGCAAGGTGATCACCACACCGTTGTATGGTGATAAGTCTCCCTTGCAACTTACACTATACGAGCCCGAGAAAGTGGCAAAGTTTGCAGAAGGACCGGTGCAGGTTGGTGCCAACAAAACCATAAAATTCGGTGAAGAAGAATATCCTATAGACTCCCTGGTGAATAGTCCATTTGGTCTGATCCGCTGGACGCTGAATGAACCGGTAAAACCGGAAGACAGAATTTTTCTTCAGTTATATACTTTACCTCAGGCTGTGAGTAAGGTGCGCGGATCTCTGACCGTGGCACCCATTACCAAAGAGTCTTCCATTATCGACGTAAGTATTCTTGAAACCATTCCGACACGCGGAGTGGAAATCATCAATACCCTGCTTGATGTTTACAATACCAATTATGTAAATTTCAAGAGAAGAATTGCACAGAATACTATTGACTTTGTCGATGGACGACTGAACCTGCTGGCTTCAGAATTGAGTGCCATTGAAGAAAACCTTGAAAAATTCAAAAGCCAGTCGGGCGTTATTGATCTCTCCTATGAAGGGCAACTGTTCCTCAACCAGGTGAGTGAGTTTGATAAGTCGATTTCTCAAATTGATGTTCAACTCAAGATTCTGAATGATCTGAAAGGATATGTTACCAGAAGGAATGTACAGGATGCACCCGCACCGGCTACGCTTGGTTTAACGGATCCGCTTTTACTGAGTTTGCTTAACCAGTTGTTTACTGCGGAGTTTGAATACAATAAACTTAAAACGCTCTCCGGTCCGAAAAATCCGCAGCTGATTGCGCTGGAGGAGCAGGTGAATACCTTACGTCCCAGTATTTTGGAAAGCATCACCAACCTGGAGCGTGCCCTGGTAAATAGCAGGAACAGGTTGCAATCGTCAAACCGCACTGCGGAATCAGCACTCAGAGGAATTCCGGTTAAAGAGAGAAAGTTGCTTGATATCAGCCGTCAGCAGACAATTAAGAATTCCATCTACACCTATCTGCTCGAGCGCCGGGAAGAAGCTGCCATTAAATCGGCATCCGTGGTTCCTAGTAACAGGATTATTGATAATCCGGAGGTAATGGGACTGGAAAAGCCCAAAAGTATGCTCGCTTATATGCTGAGCCTGCTGTTTTTCTTCGGAGCGGCGCTGCTGATTGTGTTCATGAAGGAATTTGCCAACCCGCGCTTCCTTTATAAGAATGAAATCGAAGAATCATTGGGTATACCCGTGGTGGGTCAGATCGAACTGGTGCCTGATGAAGAGCGCTCCGGTGGTATCATTCAGCATGAAAACGGACGCTCGATGATTAATGAGCAGTTCCGTGAACTGAGAACCAATATTTCATTCTTAAACAAATCAGAACAAAGTCAGTCTATTCTGTTTACGTCGTCAAAAAGTGGAGAGGGCAAGAGCTTTGTATCCACCAATCTTTCGATTAGTCTGGCAAAAGCCGGCAAATCGGTAGTGCTGCTCGAGATGGACCTCCGTAAACCCAAGATCCAGCAATACCTGGGATTGGATAAATCCGTTGGTCTGACGACTTACCTGATCGAATATGCAACCCTGGAATCGATCATTCGTACGGTACCGGGAATTGACGGTCTGCATGTTATCGGTTCCGGACCGCTGCCACCCAATCCGGCCGAAATATTGCTGAGTCCCAAAGTGGATGAGCTGTTTGCCTACCTGAAGCAAAATTTCGACTATATCATCATCGATGCGCCTCCGGTTGGTATCGTATCGGATGCCCGTCTGCTGGGTAAATATGCTGATCTGTGTCTGTATATTATTCGTTACAACTATACCGACAGAAACTTTGCTGATTTTATCAATGATATGAAATCGAAAAAGGGACTGCCTTCAATGAATGCTGTGTTTAATGCCATTCCGATCAAAAGAATGCAATACTATGGCTATGGTTATGGGTATGGATATGGTTACATGGAGAACAGGAAATCTCCATCTATCTGGAAGAGAATTAAAAGTTTATTTGGCAAGTGAACCTGAGCAAAGAGTATGTCGGCAAAGAAAATTACCATCGTAGCAAAAGCATTCTATCCTGATAATTCACCCCGCTCTTTCAGAGCAACCGAGTTGGCCAAGCAGTTCGCAAAGGAAGGGCATCAGGTTACCGTGTTTATTAATGAAAAGGACTTCGATTACACGGAGTTTGAACGCGAGCATAATCTTACAATAAAAAGTTACGGGAGACTGAAGTTTAAACCGCTGAGATCCAATGGTACCCGTATCGGGGAGATGAAGCGGAAACTGGGCAGGTTGTTATTTATGTTGATGGACTACCCCAACATTGAAATCACCTGGAAGGTGAAAGCAGCCTTGAAGAATCTGGAGAAACAGGATTTGCTCATAAGCATAGCCGTTCCCTATGCCGTGCATTGGGGAGTGGCCTGGGCTCGTACTAAAGAAAACCCACTGGCCAAAGTTTGGGCGGCTGACTGTGGTGATCCCTTTATGGGGAATACCCTCGAGTCGTTCCGCTATCCCTTTTATTTTTCCTTTCTGGAGAAATGGTTTTGCCGCAAAGCAGAATATCTGACGGTGCCAACTGCCGGGGCCATCGATTCTTATTATAAAGAGTTTCATGGGAAAATCAGGGTGATACCCCAGGGCTTTAATTTCAAGGATGTGGAAATCACTCCCGGTGAAGTCCGGAATGAGGTGCCAACTTTTGCTTATTCGGGGGGCATTGCGCAGACGGGCGTGAGAAGTCCGTTTCCGCTGCTTAACCTGCTTTCCAAAACGGATAAGAATTTTGTTTTTCATATATACGCTACCAATAACCATCACTTGCTGGAAAACAAACTGGCAGATTATGGCGGCCGGGTAGTGCTGCATAAGGCCGTGCCCCGGAAAGAACTACTTGCACATTTGGCGAAAATGGATTTTCTGGTCAATCTGGATAATGGAACATCGCATCAGGTGCCCAGCAAACTGATTGATTATTCCCTGACGGGCCGACCGATCCTCAATATTCAGCCCGCGCATCCCGATCCTGCATTAATAAATGAGTTCCTGAATGGCGATTACAGCCGACAGTGGGTTTTGAAAAATCTGCAGGACTACGATATCACTAATGTGTGCAAGTCTTTTTTAAACCTTGCTAATGCAGAAATCAACGGGGAATGAGTGCAGAAGTGCTGACAGATAAACAGGTTTTCAGCAGGACTCAATCATCAAAGTATTTAATAATTGCTTTCCTGATCTGGCCTTTCTTTGCCTTTCTGGTTGCACTGGGTAACCTGAAGAACAGGGTGAATCTAGGTATTATATACCTCTTCTTCATTTTGTATGGGTTTACCTTTGTTATTAACCCGGCCATGGATGGTCAGCGCTATGCTTCAAACCTGAAAGCAGCCTACTATAATTCATCGGGAATTAGTTTGTTGACTTCTCTATACGATGAAAACGGCGCTGTCGATCTCCTGGAACCCACCCTGGTTTTCCTGGTTTCGCGATTCACGGCTCAGCATAATGTTCTCTTTGCGTTATTCGCCTGCATATTCGGATATTTTTACCTCAAATCAATTAAGCTTGTTCACCATCAATATGCAGAAAAAAGGAACAACAACGCGTTAATCTTTTTCCTGTTCTTCCCCTGGATCGTCCCGATTTTTGAGATAAACGGATTCCGGTTCTGGACTGCATCCTGGATGTTTTTTTTCGCCGCTTACAAAGTGGTGTTTGAAGAAAACAGGAGATTCATCCTGCTTGCAGTTGCCGTCTGTTTTGTGCACTTCAGCTTTGCCCCGGTGGTTTTATTGCTTATGCTATACCAGCTTTTGGGTAACCATCGGACAATTTATTTTACAGCTTCCATTTTGACGTTGTTTGTGTCTGAGTTGGATCTTCAGTTTATGCGGGAGATCGCGGCATCCTTTGATGGCTCCCTTTCTGTTAAGGCCAATCGTTACCTGCATGAACAATATATCGAACTGGTATCGGATTTGGATCGGTCGGCCGCCTGGTTTATGAAATTATATACCCCGTTGCTCTTCTATTTTGTATTGGGACAGTTGATATTTGTGTATGCTAAAATGAAACAGGTAAATGTTTCCAAGAGCTTTTCAAATCTGTTTAGCTTTACCTGTCTGATACTATCTTTTTCCAACATCTCTACACTGGTGCCATCGGGAGCACGCTTCCGTTCCGTTTATATGATATTCGCCATTGCTTTATTGGTATATTTCTATTCACATGTGTATGTAAAACCCAAGCTGAAATGGTTTGTGGTAGCCGGCGTAGCACCATTTCTTTTGAAAATACTCATTTCCACAAGAGTTGGCGCTGATACAATGAATACTGTTTGGTTTATGCCAGGTCCGATTATTTCGTTCATGTACGATATGCCCTTCCCGGTTAAAGAATGGTTGTTTTAAACTCTGAATGATGATTAATAGTCTGGTTAAAAAGTATCTTTCGTTTCGGGCAAAAAAGGTCAACAAAAAACTGGTGGTATTTATCTCCGATGATTGGGGCAGCATGAGGCTTCGCGATGCTGAGCAACGAAATGAACTGGTGAAAAAAGGACTGAGTATGGATTTTAACCGGTTTGACCGTTTTGATTCATTTGAGACAGATAAAGACTTTGATGAACTACTGAATGTATTGTTGAAGTATAAGGATCAGACAGGCCGTCACCCCGTTATAACCGCGGCCACCTGTGT
>DATCKB010000454.1:0-8759 GCA_036562505.1 Parasegetibacter sp.
AATCTGAGGTTTTCGTTCATCAACTTCTGCAGCTCCAGCTCCTTTTCCTCTACCTTTCGCAGATCCTGCTCGGTATGATTCAGGAGTTTGTCTAACCGAAAATGCTGTTCATCCACCATTTTTCTGGCCCTTGCTATCAAAGAAGGATGGAGTCCGATCCGCTGCGCTATGGAAAATGTATAGGAACTCCCGGGTTTACCTACAATCAGCCGGTATAAGGGTAAAAGCTTTTCTTCGTCAAATGCCATAGCACCATTGATAATACCAGGTACCTTCCCTGCCATTACTTTCAGATTAAGATAGTGAGTGGTTACAATACCAATGGCGTGTTTATGAGCGAGCTCTTCCATGATGACCTCGGCGAATGCTCCCCCCAGATTCGGATCACTTCCGCTTCCCAGTTCATCAATAAAGAAAAGCGTTCTCCCATTGGCAAATTCCATGAAATGCTTCATGTTTTTGAGGTGGCTGCTGTATGTACTCAGCTCGAATTCCAGACTCTGGGTATCACCGATGTGAATCATAAGCGATTTGAAAATGCCAATCCTTGAATCAGGATGCACCGGCACCAGTAAACCACTTTGCAACATCAGTTGCAGTAACCCCACCGTCTTCATGGTCACTGTTTTACCGCCGGCATTCGGACCACTGATAACAAGTATTCTGTTCTTATTATCCAAACGTAGAGTGACCGGCACCGTTAGTTTGCCCGACCTCTTATTGTACAGGTATAACAGAGGGTGGTAACCATTAATGATATGGATTTCAGATTTATCACTCAGAGAAGGAAGCACGCCGTTTACATCGAGTGCAAGTTTGGCTTTTGCATTGATAAAATCAAATTCACCTAGAATATTATGATAGTCTTTTAACAGATCGGAATAAACCGACAAATTTGAACTGAGTTCGCGCAGGATCCGATGAACCTCTTTTGTTTCCTCGTTTTCCAGACTATAGATTTCATTGTTATAAGGAATGGTTTCCTCAGGTTCTATAAATGATGTTTTTCTGGTGTCTGATTCACCGTGAAGAATTCCCTTTACCTGCCTTTTTTGCTCCGCAAACACAGCTACCACTCTCCTTCCGTTTAAAAATGATTCTTCAATATCGGCGAGATAGCCTTGTTTGTTCAGGCGGGAAATGATCTTGTCGAAAATTCTTCTTAATTCATTTCTTTTCCTGAATAAACTCATCCTGATGCGCTGTAATTCCGGAGATGCATCGTCTTTTACGTTCCCCTGCTCGTCGATAATTTCATCTATCATTGTTATTACCGCAGGTTCATAATATCCTGATTCAATAACTTTTGTCAGTGCAGGATAAGTTGTTTTCCGTTCAACATTAAACCAGCGATAGACCTGGCGGATATGATCTGCCAGTTTTCTTATCAGCAGAAATTCTTCACCACTAAGCATGGCTCCGGGGATGCTCAGCAATTTAATATGGCGAGACAGATTCAGTGAGGGTGAATACGGAAAATTCACTCCTGACTGAATGATCTGAACAAATTCGTGTGTCTGACTGAGTTCGGTTTCGATATGTAATTTATGTGTATGTATCCGGAGATTTGAAGCTTTGTCTCTTGCATATTCCGTTTTGCCGTGCGCATGCAGGAGATCCTTTATCTTATCAAATTCCAGTTGTATATATGCGGATTCCGGAAAAAGTTTCATCCTTCAAAGATACTGGATAGCGGAATTTTGCAGGAGGAAATCTAAATGGATTTGTCTGCGTCAGATCTAAGTCATAGATTTATCGGCCGTTTGTTAAATGTATGATAAAGAAGCTGTTGTTTCTTTGCCTGTCACAACAGTAAGGTACAAACGGATGTTATAAGTTTTAATTGGCAAGAAAATGTTTGAAAAGGTTTTGAAGATTAGTGCATTTTTCCCGTTAAACAAACTCTCTGCGATCTTTGTTTTTACATCGCTGCTGGTGTCCTGTGCACTGCGCGAGAATCCCAACAAAACAATAACTTCTTCAATATCAGGTGGAATGAGCAAACAAATTGATACAGCAACGCTGGGTTCAGGATGCTTCTGGTGTACCGAAGCTATTTTTGAACAGCTTGAAGGGGTGTTGAAAGTGACATCCGGGTATTCAGGCGGACATGTGGTTAACCCGACCTATGAACAGGTTTGTGAGAAGAATACCGGACATGCTGAAGTAGTTCAGGTTATTTACGATTCTACCAAACTCAGTTTTGCGGATCTGTTAGACGTGTTCTGGAAAACCCACGATCCTACTACACTTAACCGTCAGGGCAACGACGAAGGGCCGCAATACCGGTCTGTAATATTCTACCATAATGAAGAGCAACGCGAGATTGCGCTACATTATAAGGTTGAATTGGATAAAAGTGGTGTTTTTGATGTTCCGGTCGTTACAGAAATAACTCCGTTTACCAACTTTTATCCTGCCGAGAATTATCATCAGAATTATTTCATTAACAATAGTGATCAGCCTTATTGTAATTATGTGATTCGTCCGAAACTCGAAAAATTTATTAAGGAGTTTAAAGACAAGCTGAGAAAATAAGATATGTGGAGGTAACCACCCCTGATGAAGTTAGCGGGTATTAATGTTGTTTACCGTTCTTTACTCTGGTTCTCCGGAGTTCCAGAATATTCAACGGATTAGGCTGAAAACCTTCTATATCAGGTTGAACCAGTCGCAGCACCTCGTCATACCAAAGCGGCACCACCGGCGCGTCATCAATGACCATCTGGTCCATTCTCTGATATATAGACGTTCTTAAACTATCATTTTCTTCATTTAATGCCAGTTCGAATAAGCGGTCAAATTCAGGATTGTTATAACGTGTGTAGTTGGGTGGAGACGGGTTTTTACTGTAGAAGACAGACAAATAGTTTTCAGGATCGGGATAATCGGCGATCCAGCTACCGCGGAAGAATAAGGCCTTCGACGTAGCGGTGAGATCCAGTAACAAGCTTCTTTGTAAGGCTTCCACCTGAATATTTATTCCTATTTGTTGTAGTTCATTAGCTATAAACGAAGCGAGATCTGCATAGGCGGGCACCGTAAGCAGGCGAATAGCAGGTAGATTTTTTCCTTCAGGAAATCCGGCTTCGGCAAGGAGTTGGCGCGCTTTTTCCGGTTTATATGAATAACCCCTGACTTTTGTTGTATCGAATGAAGGCAGGCCTGCGGGCACAAAACCCGACTCTGCCGGTATTCCTACCGAGTTTCTCAGATATAGCATCAGTTTTTTCCTGTTGAATCCGAAGTTAATTGCCTGTCTGATTTTCTTCAACCGAAGAGGAGATTGTTTCACTATTTCGTTTGTACTATCTGTAAGTATCCCCAGATATTCAATATTCAGGTAGGGATGTTTTTGCAACTTTATTCGCCCCTCCCATTCTGTACGAAGCAGTCCGTTCTTTGTAAGGATCTCATCTTTGAATGATGCATCGATATCATTGATAAAACTAAGCCGGCCTTGCCGGAAAGCGAGAAATTCTGCTGCTTTGCTGTCGAGAAACGACACCATTATAGCATCAAGATAAGGGATGGAGTTTCCGCTACTGTCCTTTTCAAAATAATTCGGGTTTTTATGCATTACCAGTGCCTGTCCCTCTACCCAGAACTTAAACAGAAAAGGGCCGGTTCCGCAGGGATGGTTCCTGAAATCCTTTCCATATTTTTCGACCACTTCAAAAGGTACTACAGAACAATATTTCATACTTAGAATTCCGAGAATCGGGCTATAAGGCGTTCGGAGTTTCAATTGAAATGTTGTATCATCAATGGCAGTGAAAGGAGCAGCTTCATCCAGTTTGCCTGAAAATATCCATGCACCGCTGCTTGCTGTGGCAGGGTCTATGATTCTTTTTAAAGAATAGACTACGTCGTGCGCGGTCATTTTTCTTCCCTTGCCTCGGGGAAACGCATCATTGTCGTGGAACCATACATCGTTCCTTAAGGTAAACGTATAGGTTAAACGGTCTTCAGAAATTGTCCATTTTTTTGCTAATGACGGTTTGAAATGTAATTCCGGGTCGGTTTCTACCAGTGTGTTATATAGCTGATGAACTGCCCAGATGACAGAATTATTTCTGGCAAATGCGGGATCCAGAGATGAAATGCCCGAAACATCATTGTAGCGGAATACCATTTTCGAATGGTCACTTGTGTTGCTGCAGGAAACCAGACCGCTTATCAAAAAAAGCCAGCCAAAAATGGTACAGTAAACAGAATTCGTATTTTTAAATTTTAACGCGATTGTCAAGATCAGGCTTTTAGTAAAAATAATGAACACATGCGGAAAAAACTGTTTTTCATTTTGATACTGGCTGTAGTAACAGGAAAAGAATCTGCTGCGCAAATATTCAGAAAAGCATCCTTTAGTCGGGCTGATACCCTTAGGGGTACCTATACGGCGGAACGGAGCTGGTGGGATGTTACACACTATGCAATATCAGTTAAACCGGATCTGGCTACTGAACGGATAAGCGGGAACAATATCATTACCTACCGGGTGCTCAGACCCGAACAAAGGATGCAGATAGATCTGCAGATGCCCATGGAAATCGACAGTATTATTCAGGAGGGAAGACATGTGAGATTTGAAAGAGAAGGCAATGCTTTTTTTGTCAACCTCGATAAAAAACAAGTTGCCGGTAAATTGGAAAAGATCACCATCTTTTATAGCGGTGCTCCCAAAAAAGCGTTAAATGCACCCTGGAACGGTGGATGGGTGTGGAAAAAAGATGATCAGGGAAACCCCTGGGTAACCGTTGCCTGTCAGGGTCTCGGTGCCAGCGTCTGGTATCCGAATAAAGACCATCAAAGTGATGAACCAGATAGTGCCAGTATGACCATAACCGTTCCTGATGACCTGGTAGCGGTTGCCAATGGAAGATTACGATGGAAGAAAAATGATAAGGAAAGAAAACTGGCAACCTATTGCTGGGCGGTTACCAATCCGATTAACAATTATAATCTGATTCCCTATATCGGAAAATATACGCGGTGGACGGAAACATTTCAGGGCGAAAAAGGAGCACTGGGTTGTACATATTGGGTACTTGAACCTCATCTCGAAAAATCAAAAGAACATTTCAAACAGGTAAAACAAATGATGAAATGTTTTGAACATTGGTTTGGCCCCTATCCTTTTTATGAAGACGGCTATCAGTTGGTAGAGGCTCCGCACCTGGGTATGGAACATCAAAGTGCAATAGCCTATGGAAACGCTTATAAGAACGGATATATGGGTTCAGATCTTTCCGGAAGCGGTTGGGGAATGAAGTTCGATTTTATCATCATTCATGAAACCGGGCACGAATGGTTCGGAAATAATATTACCACAAAAGATGTGGCGGATATGTGGGTTCACGAGGGCTTTACCTCTTATTCTGAAGCACTTTTTGCCGAGTGTCAGTACGGAATTGAAGCAGCTAACGCTTATGTTCAGGGTATAAGAAAGAATATATCTAATTCTTCACCGGTGATTGGGCAATACAATGTAAACAATGAAGGAAGCGGCGACATGTATTTTAAAGGTTCCAATCTGGTTCATATTATCCGTCAGGTAATGAACAACGATGAGAAGTTCCGGAATATGCTCAGAGATATGAACAAGGTCTATTATCATCAAACCGTTACCAGTGCAGAGATTGAAGCTTTTATCAGTAAGTACAGCGGATTTGATTTCAGTAAAGTGTTCGATCAGTATTTACGTACGGTAAAGATTCCGGAACTTGACCATAAAACAGAAACAGTGAATGAAAAACTGATACTGAGTTACCGTTGGACAAACTGCGTGGAGGGCTTTAATATGCCTATGAGAATCCAGGTAGCTCCGGGAGAATGGAAGTTTATTTATCCTACTACCGAATGGCAATCAGTTGAAACAGGTTTCACACCTGATCAGTTCAAATGGGAGGAAATCAAGGATAAAAATTTCTATATAAAATAGACTTAAACCGGGACGATAAGCGCAAGCGGTGCGCGGAATTTATTTATACCGGTTAACCTGCTACTTTGAAATGCCCAGATTTTCTTTCACCTTGTTCCAGAACTGCCATGCATCGGGAGTTATATGGAAATAAAAGACTCCCGCAATAAACGGAACTGTGAATATCAGGCTCCTTAATATCATAATTCCGAAACCAGAAATGCCACGGAACGGAAAATAAGCCAGAGCGTAACAGCAGACGGCGAGAAGAACTACATATACTGTTTTGGGGCTAAAGGGTTGTAATCTGTATTTATACCAAAGGAAATAAATACGTACTGCGTTGTATAGAGTAAGTGAAATCAGATTGGAAAAAGCCGCGCCGGTAATTCCGTAATGTTTTATGAGAAAATAGTTGGCCGGTATGGAAATGCCCAACAGAAAAACTCCGGAATAAAATTCAAACCGCCAGTAAATTGACGTGGTGATGATGAGGTTGTTCACCCCTGTACCCAGATCTATGAGCTTACTTATTCCCATCACGAGAACAGCAGTCATTCCCAGTAAAAATTCCGGCTTCAATCCGAAAAAGATTATGGCATCAGCCATGTTCAACCAGATATTCAGAAAAAGAAATAGTCCGATTGCCAGCAGATTGATCGAGGAACGACGATAAATACGGTCAATTTCTCCCATATTTTTATCTTTCCAGGCTTTTGAAAGTACAGGTATTGAAATGGGTTGTAGTCCCCGCTGCGGAATCATAATCAGACTGGTGATATATGTAGCCAGAGTAAATATTCCCGCATCAGCAAGTCCCTGAAAGCTGGCGATGAATATACCGTCGAGGGTTTGAGCTAGTACAGTTATAATTACCCCGGAATAAGTCAGGAAAACCAGTGTGAACATTTTTTTGAAAAACTTCCTGGACACCCTGCTGATTCTGAATGTAAAGTGAAAACTCTTCAATCTTATCATGTAAACTATCAGAGCCACGAGTATCGCTCCAAACAACAGGGAAAAAAGTTTTACAAACGTATCATAGCTGATGATATGAGAAATTTTCAGGGCTATGATTACAGTGGTGAGAAGCCTCAGTCCGGTTTCCCTCAGGAAATTAGGAAATATGGTTTTCTTCAGCTGCCAGGTGTAACATTCCAGAATAGAATAAAACAGCAGGAAAAAGGTGAAGGGAAATATCCAGTAATAATACTCAACAATTAATGGCGAGCGACCGATAAATTTCCTCACTATCAGGGGCTCCATCAGGATTCCGCCCCCGAGCAGAAGGACAAACCCGATTAATCCGGCAAGCAAACACCAGGTCAGTAAATCATTTTCGTGGTCGGGTAAATTATACTTGAAATAGGGAAAAAACTTATAAATAACGGGAATAACACCCAGACTGGCAATGGCAAAAAACGTTTGCCCCATATCGAAAAATATCCGTGTTAATCCGTATTCTTCCAGTGTAAAACCATCTCCCTTCGTAAAAAGATAGGTATTCAGGGCACCTACGAGAAAACCAATAAATATGATACCTGAAGAAAAAAGACTTTGTTTCCGGATATTTCCCATTCTGACTCAATAGTGAAGTCCCGAAGATAGATAATAAAACTCATCAGCATAAAGGGCTTGAAAAACAAATTACTAAATCGTTAAACTAAATTTGCCCTGAAATTTTTCTGCCATAAAAATTCTACTTAAATTTCGCTAATTATTCGTTCAACCAACCGAAAATTATGGCAGAATTACCAGGCACAACAGCATCGACCGAACTTAAAGCGGCACCTATCCCAACCAATTACAGCGCATTAAGCACCTTGGTTACCGTATTTTTTTTCTGGGGCTTTATAGCTGCCGGAAACAGCGTATTTATACCTTTTTGTAAACATTACTTCGATCTCGATCAGTTTCAGAGCCAGCTGATCGATTTTGCATTTTATACGGCTTATTTTGTGGGGGCATTGGGTTTGTTTGCTTATGGGGCATTTGGTGGTAAAGATCTGGTGGGTAAGTGGGGATATAAAAAAAGTATTGTTTACGGACTCCTGTTCTCGGCGCTTGGCGCAATTGCTATGATCATTGCGGTGAACGCCGACACTTTCGCCGGAATGTTGGTAGGATTGTTCATTGTCGCCCTAGGGTTTTCTTTGCAGCAAACGGGAGCGAATCCGTTTGCGATTATACTTGGCGACCCGGCTACCGGAGCAAGCCGGGTTACACTGGGAGGTGCTATTAACTCTTTTGGTACTACAATCGGGCCCATTATTGTGGCCTTTGCTTTATTCGGAACTACAGCAGCGATTACCGATGAGATGATTGCCGGACTGAGTCTGGAAAAAGTGATTATTCTTTACAGTTGCGTAGGAGCCCTCTTTATCGGCGCAGCGGCATTATTCTACTTTTCGAAGAAAGTTCCGGCCGGAATATTGATTGAAGAAACCGAAAAAGCGAATAAAGCACTTTACACCTTGTTAATCATGACCGGACTGCTGATTATCATGTTTGTACCGGTGTTTAATAGTTATAAGACTGACCTTTCCAATGCGTCTGCCGATGAAATTCATGCGATGAATATGTATCGTATGAACTGGCTGTTTGGTGCGCTTGCCGTTGTGGTAATCGGATTACTGGGTGCGAATTTTGCGGCGCGGAAAAACAGTACAGGTTGGGGAGCTATGCAATATCCTCAGCTGGTTTTGGGAATGTTGTCGATTTTTGTTTATGTAGGTGTGGAAGTTGCTGTGGGAAGTAACCTGGGTGAATTGCTGAAGCAGGAGGAATTCGGTGGACTGCAAGCATCTGAAGCTACTCCTTACATTGCAATGTACTGGGG
>DATCKB010000456.1:0-6361 GCA_036562505.1 Parasegetibacter sp.
TATCTCTCCTGTGTAGTACGCCTAATCATTAATGAACAATTAATTTCTTCCCTTCCATCTCGAAGTTGATTCCCATTCTTTTCAGCATATCCAACACATCAGACAGGTTAACGTTCCTGTACATTTTTCCTTCAAAAACAATATCCGATGAACCGGTTCCACGATATTCAACATTTATGTCATACCATCTCTCGAGCTGACGCATTACCGTTCTTAAATCGTAACCATTAAAGTTGAAAAGCCCGTTTTTCCACGCCATTATCTGTTCAATATCTACCTGATCTAATACATTTATCGGCGAAGCTTTGCCTGCGGAGGTGAGAGATATCATTCCCTGCTGGCCGGGTTTGAGAATAACCTGAGCCGATGCCGTATTAACAGCTGTATTTGCTCTATTGTTTTCTGCTGTATTCAGATTTAACCGAATACTTCCTTCAATTAATGTTGTCCGGATAATCCCTTCATCTGCATAGGAATTGATATTAAAGTTTGTTCCCAGCACTTCAACTTTTGCCATGCCGTCGATATCTACTATAAACGGAAGATTAGCGTTTCCGGTGACTTCAAAATACACTTCACCACGAGTTCTTACTTCGCGGGTTTTGCCAGTAAACACGGCGGGAAATGTGATGGATGAAGAAGAATTCAGCCATACCTTAGATCCATCAGGAAGAGAAATACTTGTTTGACCGCCTTTAGGAGTGGTTAGCGTATTCCACTGAACTTCAGTTTCCGAGCCTGCATAGCTGGATGGATCATATACAATCTGACCATCATCCGTTTTCAGAATGGCAACTCCCGACTCATCAGCAAGATGCCCGCCGGTAGCACTATCTATCACAATCACCCGACCGTCTGATAAAGTAAGTGTAGCTTTTTGCCCTCCGGGTTGAATGTCGGTCCCAACCTTAGAATTCTCAGCAACTTGTTGGAAAGTCGTATTTCTGTTTTGGGAAATAAAATACCAGGTTACAGCAGCACCTGCTATTAAAAGAATAGCCGCTGCATAGCGGAGTATCCGACGGCTGGCAAGTCCACCAGCATTAACGGAAATTACCCGACCAGCTTCATTCTTGTCGAGATTCAGCACCTTTCCGATGAGATCACCGTACAAAGCCTGATCAAAATTACCCGCATTTTCTCTGAGCATCAATTCAACACCGGCCTCCTCAAAAAGCCGGCTATCTTCATTCGTCTGAATAAAATCGAATAATTCCTTCTTTTCAGCTTCAGTAGCCTGACCAGCGGAAAACAAAGCAATAAGTTCCTGTAATCTTTTTTTTTCCATATACCTGTTTTATATAGAACCTGAAAAATGATTTTAGGCACCTCCGGAATCAGAATATTTTTAAAAATATCAGGAAAAGCAGTATCCGGCCATGTTTTGCTAACTGGTTTCTGATTTCTTTAAGGGCCAGCACCAGTGCATTTTTTACGTATCCGGGAGATAACCCCAAACTTTTTGCTATCTCCGGAATTTTCAGCCCCTGAGTCCGGCTCAATATATAAATTAACTTTCTTCTTTCTGGCAAGGATTCTATTGCGCGGAGGATAATATTCCGGGTTTCACTGAGTGTAAGACGATTCTGCCCGTCATTCATAACACTGGCTGAATCATTTTCGCTAATCGGTTCTATAATCTGAATACTGTTTTTTCGGAGGTAGCGATAACATTCACGAAGTGCAATTTTGGAAACCCAGGCCCGGGGATAATCTACTTCCGGTAATTTGTCGCGATTAAGCCAGATGCGGATTAATGTTTCCTGAATAACTTCCTGAACAGCCTGCTCCTGCTTAAGCATTTTAATAAGGAAGGAATGAAGCATCGGGAGATATTGCCGGTAGAGTTGTGAGAAAGCCTGCTCATCCCCTTCCGCAATCAGCAGAAATAAATCCTTTTCGTTATAAAATCGCTCATTATTCAAGATCCGAAATTTAAACCAATCGGCTGTAAAATAAAATAAATAAGAAGAATATCAATAGGAGATGGTTTTTTAACTTCGGCCGAAATACGCGAGAGTTAATGGCGGCATCAAAGAAAACAATCATATTTACCCCAACAACAACGAATAAACCGGATAAAGGAACCCCGGGTCTGGCGATGGATATCACTAAAGACCTGATGCAGGAATTCAGACTGAAGGGATTAGTAATTACAGAGGATAAAAAACAAAAAAGCATCCATCAGTTTCCACTGCAATCGGAAACCTCGCTTCTCCATTTCGGAAGTCTCCCTCCTGAAATCAAATCAACTCTTCACCGATGTACAGAAACCCGGATAGCTTCATTTATTCAGACAATCAAAGATGAATGCGGAGATATTCCGGAACCCGAGTTAGAAGAGATTCTGGAAATAAAGATGCTCCATTTCTGGCAGAGGCAGTTTCAGGAATTAAGACTTTCCGCTTTTCCATTGCAATGGTATTATATCCGGATCGACCCGATGCTGGTAACCACTAAAGAGATCAAAAAGGCCACTATCAGCAACTACTCTCCCTCCTTGCACTTTGATCTCATAGAGACCAGTATGAAAAAACTTCGTTTGGTCGTTTACGTAAGAGTTAACGGAAAATCGTACCTGTTTCAGGAATTTTCTCAACACGGTTTTCTATTAAAACATAAGAATGAATTTTTTGTGTTGAATCCTGAAGACGCTGTTATACTCCGGAAATTCCCAATGGGATACGCAGATCAAGGCAAACTCAACAGGGATTTATTTGTTCAAGAAACTATTCTTCCTCTTTCCGGAACGCATAAAGTAAATCTGGATATTCTGCTTGAAGAAAAGAAAATATCCGGAACACCGCAATGCCTGGTTCGTTTAAGCGAGCTGAGCGGTAGCTTTTTAATGATTCGTATACAATGGAAGTATGAAGATCAGATTATTGAAGATATCAAAGAGGAGTGCAGCACAATTATTAATCAGACCGAAAGAATAATAGTTACACGAAACGCAGAGGAAGAATCTAAATACCGCGACCTGATTCGAGCAAGCCATACGCGTTTCAAATCTCAGGCAAGAGAATATTTTTATCTTCCTTTTTCCGATGCACAGAAAAACAACTGGTTTGTAAAGTTTTATCGCAGTCTTACTGAAAGAGACATTCCTGTTCTGGGAATGAAAGACCTTACCCATTTCCGTTACAACCCCAATCTTCCCGAGATAAATATCAAACCGGCAAAAGGCGATGATGAATCAATTGTACTGCAATTTGAAATCCGCTACGGAAATGAAAAAGTCAGCCTGGCTGATGTAAAGAAAGCTCTTCAGTTTCAGGAGCATTTCATCCTGTTGAAAGACGGGTCGTTAGGAATTATTCCGGAAGAATGGATACATAAATACGCCACTATACTTCGGTTGGGAAATATCGAAAAAGATAAGATTACACTATCGAACCGACATTGGTCGTTTATCGACCATGCACTGCAGGATGCTTCACTGCCGCCAATGATGAAGAAAAGCTTTATGCAACGATGGATGCAGCATCAGCAGAAGCCCGGATCACTTTATCAAGTACCATCGAATGTAAGAGCAGAACTGAGAGATTATCAGAAAGCAGGGTTCGAATGGTTGTGTCTGTTAGACGAAATGCAGTGGGGAGGTTGTCTGGCCGATGATATGGGTTTAGGGAAAACACTACAGACTATCAGCTTTATCAATTACCTGTTAGAAAAATATCCCGGCGAAACACATCTAGTTGTTTGTCCGACTTCCCTCATGTATAACTGGGAAGCAGAGCTTAAAAAATTTTCTCCCGATATCAGCTATTGTATTTATCACGGCGCCAATCGTTCCAACTTAAACATCGACGGATTTAAAGGTGTGGTGATTACCAGCTATGGTGTTGTAAGGTCAGATATCGACCGGTTACAGGAACAATTTTTCGGGTATATCATACTCGATGAAAGCCATACCATTCGTAATCCCGATTCACAAACTACCCGGGCTGTACTTCAGTTGAATTCCCGAAACCGAATGATTATCAGTGGTACTCCGGTGCAGAATAACACGATGGACTTGTATGCACAGATGCAATTTATCAATCCCGGTATTATGGGAAGCCGGAATTCATTCCGTGAAATATTCGTAAACCCAATTGATAAATTCGGCGACAGCAACAAAACCAATGAACTAAGAAAACTGATTAACCCCTTCCTGCTACGTCGTACCAAAGAACAGGTAGCAACAGACCTTCCTGCAAAAACGGAAATCACTATGTGGTGCGAAATGGGAGAAGAACAGCGGCGTATATACGATGAGATCAGAGAAAAATACAGAAACTCATTGCTGAATAAAGTTCGCGAAGAAGGTGTGGCTTCAAACACGGTATTCATACTCGAAGGCTTAACCCGGTTACGTCAGGCATGTAATGCGCCTCAGCTAATTCCTGATTACGCAGACGCTGAAGTCGATGCAGTTAAGATGGAAGAATTGGTTTGGTCGCTGCAGGAAATCGGAGAAGAACATAAAACACTGGTATTTTCCCAGTTCACGGGGATGCTTAAACGAATTGAAGAGAAACTGAATGAACAGGGAATCCCATATTTGTATCTCGACGGACAAACCAGGGCAACTGCGCGGCAGGATCTGGTGAAAGAGTTTCAGGATTCCGATGAACACAGAGTTTTTCTGATAAGTCTGAAAGCCGGTGGCGTTGGTTTAACATTAACAGCTGCTGATTATGTTTATCTGGTGGATCCATGGTGGAACCCGGCAGCAGAACAACAGGCAATAGACCGTACACATCGCATCGGGCAGCAGCAAAAAATATTTGCATACCGGATGATCTGCAGAAATTCAGTAGAAGAAAAAATTCTCCACCTGCAAGAGAGAAAAAGAATTCTGTCTGATGAATTAATCAGTGAAGAGAGCGGATTAGTTAAAAAACTTACAGAAGAAGATATCGAATATTTATTCAGCTAAGGATATCCATCTATGATGCGCATCGTTTTGCTCAATAGTTGATGAAGCTGTTTCATTAAATTGAAACAAAGAATCAGATTACTTCTGTTTGCGACCCGGGATTATCCTTTTCCGGAAGCCTGCTTTCTTCTTTTCATTTCTTTTCTGATCAGAGAAAGCTCTCTGCCTGTTTGTCCGGCTACAGAGCTGTTTTCCTGAGCTCGTCTGACGAGGTAAGGAACAACATCTTTAACCGGGCCGAAGGGCAGGTACTTGCTTACTGCACAACCCGCATTAGCGAGGTTAAAAGTGATATGGTCACTCATACCGTATAACTGAGAGAAATGGATATGGGGATTATCCAGCGAATATCCTTTTTCTATCGCAAGCTCTGCTGCGTATTTGTTACTGTATTCATTATGTGAAGCCACGATCAGAGCAATATTCTGCAGATGTTCCATACAGAATTTAACTCCCTTGTTATAATCTCTGTCGGTAGCTTCTTTGTCAGGTTGTATCGGTGAGGGATATCCCAGATCAGCAGCTCTTTGTCTTTCTTTTTCCATATATGCTCCTCTCACCAGTTTGGCTCCGAGAATAAATCCGTTCTCTACGGCAGTATTATAGCTTGCTTTTAGAAAAGCCAGCCTGTCGTGGCGATACAATTGTATAGTGTTATAAACAACCGGTCTTTCGTGGTTATACTGCGCCATCATCTGCATGGTAATAGCATCTACGGGAGTCTGAATCCAGCTTTCTTCGGCATCTACCAACACACCGATATTCTTCTCGTGAGCAACCTGACAGATGCGTTTTAATCTTTCTACTACCCGGTTCCACTCTTCTTTCTCTTCTGCTGTCAGCATTTCCGTATGAACCTTACCGGTATATCCGCTTTCTTTTGAGCTGGCGGCATCAAGTTTTTCCAGTAAGCCAAAGCGTGCAAAACCAGTGACCTTAATACTCATAAAAGGCACATTATTCTGCGTAGCGGCGTATTCTATTACTCTGATAAATTCTTCGGTAGCATGATCAAATCCTTCCTCACCGTTGTGGCCACCTTCTACTCCGTAATCAAGAATCACTTTCACATTATATTTCCCCAGAGTGGCTGCTACATTAGCAGTTTCAGCAAGGGTCTCTCCTCCCACAAACTGCTTAAATATGGTCGACTTTAATAAGCCCTGTAAAGGCAGACCGGCACGGATTGCACCCGGTAACATCCGGGATCCCAGATTAACCAGCCAGTTCACTCCCATAGCGGAAAAAAGAAAGTTGGCCCTTTTCAGATCTTTGTCAGACTTATACGCAAAAGCTATCTCTGTATTGTCGAAAGATATTATCGGGTGAGAGTTCATAGAAGCATCTTAAAATTGGAAGCAAATGTACGGATATTGTGGAAAGTTCAACTGAGGTTTTATATTTGCACAAACAGCACTAAAATGAACAAAACAATAA
>DATCKB010000457.1:0-2032 GCA_036562505.1 Parasegetibacter sp.
ACCAGAGGTTCATCTGATATGAGTGTCCATCGCACATTCAGAAAATATTCTCTTCCTGGTTTCTGATTGAAGTTAATCGGAAGTAACACAGATAACGAATCTCTCGGTGCAATCCTGATATCGGTATTAAATCCTTTTTGAACCACCTTACCGTTTTCGATCAGATGCCAGTTTAACCGTACATTGTTTACCGGTTTAAAAAACTGATCATTAAAAACCGAAATGGTGTTTTGGCTGGTCAGTCTGGTTTTAATGTACTGATGTACATGCTTAATTTCTACCGCCATCGGTGTGAGTTTTCGTTCCGCTGTAACCACCCCTTTTACACAAAAATTATTATCACTGATATTTTCATCTACCGGCCCCTCCAAAGGGAAGTCTCCGCCATATGCAAGAATTCGTTTACCATTCCTGATAGTATCAATTGACTGATCCACCCATTCCCAGATAAATCCACCCTGGAGAGACGGATACTTCTCAATTGCGTCCCAGTACTCGCGGAAATTACCTAAACTATTTCCCATGATGTGCGCATACTCGCTCATGATCAGCGGGCGCTGAGGGTTGCTCAGCGCATACTTTATCAGCCAGTCGGGATCAGGATATTGAGGTACAATAATATCCGTATTATAATCCATTTCTGCTCTTTCATATTGAACCGGACGATAATCGTTTTGTTTCAACCATTCATACCCCTCATAAAAATTGACTCCGTTTCCGCCTTCATTTCCAAGCGACCAGGTGACTACTGAAGTAAAATTTTTACTTCGTTCGTACATGCGCTGAATTCTGTCGAGATGCGGAACTCTCCATTTTTTATTATTACCCAGGGATACATCGAGATCGTACCCCATTCCGTGCGATTCAATATTTGCCTCTTCAACTACGTACAACCCGTATTTATCACACAATTCCAGCCAGTAGGGATCAGGAGGATAATGAGAATGACGAACAGCATTGATGTTAAGCTTCTTCATCATTTCCATATCTTTCAGCATCAGTTCTCTTGAAATAACATGACCTGTGCGCGGATCGTGCTCATGCCTGTTGACACCTTTCAATAACACCGGCTTGCCATTAATTAAAAACTGATTACCTTTTATCTCTACCGACCTGAAACCTATGTTATGGGGAATTACTTCAAGTACGGTTCCGCTACTATCCATCAATGTTAAATACAATTTATAAAGCCAGGGTGTTTCGGCTGACCATTTATAAACATTTGCAATCTTTGCCTGAAACTTCAGGTCGGCTCTAAAATTACCCAGTACTTTAGCGGTTTCTGAACCGGTCAGCTGCAGGTTTCCAAGAGGATCATAAAGCTCGTATCTGACCGAAAATTTATCGGGGGTGCTGTGAAAAGTTTGTTTATCTATTTTATAATTCTCAATTCTTACATTCAGGTCTAAAACTCCGTTAGTGTATGTTTCATCCAGGAGAGCTTTAACTTTAAAATCACCGACTGACAACCTGGGAGTAGAATACAAATATATATCCCGTTCAATACCCGAAATCCGCCACATATCCTGACATTCAAGGTAGCTTGCGTCACTCCATCGATATACCTGAAGTGCAACAATATTCTCACCTGTTTTCACATAGGAAGTGATATCAAATTCAGCAGCCAGCTTGCTATCTTCGCTGTAGCCTACTTTCACACCGTTTACCCAGATAAAAAAGGCAGATTTTACTGCTCCGAGATGAATGAATATCTGCCGGCCTTCCCAGGATTCCGGAATAATAATTTTCTTTCTGTAAGATCCAACCGGATTGTTATCAACCGGAATATCAAAAGGAGGATTTAGCGCGGCACCTTTCTTAGCGTGTCCGGTGAACTCATAAACAGTGTTAACATAGATAGGTAATCCGAATCCGTTTAATTCCCAGTTTGCCGGAACCGGAAAATTATTCCAGCCTGTATCATCAAAATCGGTACGAAAAAAATCAGTCGGGCGTTTCCGGGGATCCTGAACCCAGTGGAATTTCCAAAGGCCGTTCAGAGATATATAATTTAACGAGTTCTCTTTTACAC
>DATCKB010000515.1:0-1641 GCA_036562505.1 Parasegetibacter sp.
ACTTAAGATTGCTACCCAGATCACCAATCGCGATTCGCAGGCGGTAGAGAAGTACTTACAGGAGATTTCGAAGATACCGATGATTACACCGGAAGAGGAGACTATCCTGGCTCAGCGAATCAAAATGGGTGATCAAAAGGCATTGGATAAGCTTGTACAGGCGAACCTTAGATTTGTAGTTTCAGTAGCAAAACAGTATCAACATCAGGGACTTTCATTGAGCGATTTGATTAACGAAGGAAATCTGGGGTTAATTAAAGCTGCACAAAGATTTGACGAAACCAAAGGGTTTAAATTCATTTCGTACGCCGTATGGTGGATTCGTCAGTCGATCCTTCAGGCTTTGGCCGAACAGGGTCGTCTCGTTCGTTTACCTCAAAACAAAATTGGCACTTATAACAAGGCCAATAAGGCTTATATGGCTTTCGAGCAGGAACACGAACGGGAACCATCAACCGAAGAGCTCGCTGAGATTCTCGAAATGAGTGAAACTGAAATCAATAACATCTTCCAGAGTAATAGCCGCCATACTTCATTAGACGCTCCGGTTCACGAAGCGGAAGACGTAGCTATGGGCGATTTACTCGAAGGTGGAGAAGACACTGACGATGACGTGATGAAAGATTCACTGCGCAATGAAATTCGCAGAGTCCTGAAATCGCTTAGTCCGAGAGAAGCCGAGATCGTTAACGCATATTTTGGCCTCGACGGTGAAAATGGTGTAACCATTGAACAAATCGGCCAGAAATACGATCTGACTAAAGAACGTATCCGTCAGATTAAGGAAAGAGCCATTAAACGCCTGCAGAAAGCACGTTACAGCAACGCTTTAAAAGCTTATCTGGGTTAAAATATTCATTTTACTGATTGTGTCATGGCTCCGTTTTTCGGAGCCATTTTGTTTATGGGCAATCTATCCGTATTCAATAGTTCTAAGATAGTCCGTTAAAAAACATGCTTAAAACATAAATATCAGCCATTGGTATCTGATATGACTTTAGGAATACGTAAATAAGCTATTTTTGCACCCATTAAAAACACCTTTGTTCAGACCCTAGAATCAGAATTAAGTTATGGAAAATACAGCTGAAAAAGTACATTGTTTGATTATCGGATCCGGTCCTGCCGGCTATACTGCCGCTATCTATGCCGCACGTGCTAACCTGAAACCAGTGTTGTATCAGGGAATTCAGCCCGGCGGACAATTAACTATTACTACAGAAGTGGAAAACTATCCCGGTTATCCGGATGGAGTTCAGGGTCCTGAAATGATGGTGGATTTCGAAAAACAAGCTACCCGCATGGGTGCTGATATCCGCTTTGGAATGGCAACCAAAGTTGATTTTTCTGCACGTCCCTTCAAAGTATGGATCGACGATAACAAAGAAATGCACGCCGACGCTGTAATTATAGCTACCGGTGCTTCTGCTAAATGGCTGGGAATTGAGAGTGAAGAAAGACTGAACGGGTTTGGTGTGAGCGCATGCGCCGTATGCGACGGATTTTTCTTCAGAGGAAAAGAAGTGGCAATTGTCGGTGCCGGAGATACTGCCTGCGAAGAAGCAATGTATCTGTCTAAGCTCTGCTCTACCGTTCACATGATTGTCCGTAAAGACGAAAATGGAATGAGAGCTTCAAAAG
>DATCKB010000462.1:0-5296 GCA_036562505.1 Parasegetibacter sp.
CATCTACTGTCTTAAACTGGTCTTGTTCTTTTCGTCTGTCTTTCCATTCTTCGTAAAGTAATTCGCCGAATACCTCAGGAGCGTCTAACAGTTGATTATCTTCCACGTAATATGCCACCCTCGACCAGGATCGACTTTGTGAAGGTGCCCTGTTTTCTGCAAGAGCAGTTCCGTAAATTTTAAGCCGGTATCCATTAGGATTTGCTTCTGCTTTTACATACAGACTATCATTCGTTCCTAAATAAACACCCCCTCTGAAATAGTTTCCGAAGTATAAATCGTACTGATCAAACAGCATGGTGCTGTCGGTCTGAAAATGAAATCGTTTATTCGTAACAGGTATAGTGGCTAATGTGTCTTCCAGCAAAGGATTTACGATATAAATATTTTTGACATCAAAGTCTGTATTCAATTCACCCGCGAGAACGGTTGTATGGTATGGCTTCATAGTCTTCGGTTTAAGAATGAAAGCCATCGCTAATCCGGTTACAGCAACAACGGCAATCAAAGAAAGCGTTTGTGCGGGTCTGTTAAAGAATGCAAGTTTGGGGGTCTTATGATAATACCATTTAAAGCCGATAAATAATATAAGCGCTGCTGCAACCAGTCCGAAATATTCAGTATAAATAAACCAGTGGCCAAGATCGCTGCTCGTATAGTCTACCACTCTGCCGAGTAGGAGTGTAGGATACCATTCCCAGTTATATCCTGCTGATTTCAGAATAATTCCCCCAAGCAAAATGCTGAATCCTATGATGATTGACCAGATGAAACCTGGCACCAGTACCGAAATCAGGTATTGCAGCGCAGCTATCAGGATACTGGCTACGAATAATCTTGAAAAAAGTTGAAGGAAATCAGCAACAGGCAGGTTAAGCATTGCTGTTTCGGGAAGCGTTCTGGAAACCGACCACAGCCAACCGCAGACCAGTCCGACAATCAGAAGAGAAATCAGTGTGATAAGAATGGAAATAAGTACAACAGTGAATTTAGAAAAATACAGCGCCCATTTTTTCACCGGTTGGGTTTCCATCAGTTGCCAGCCGCCGTTTCTGTGATCAAGCTGGGTGATGCGACTGGTTACAATGATGATAAGAAGCGGCAAAAAGAAATTGGTTAGCGGTTGTGCAGAATCAGCCAGGAATCTGAAATAATGGGAGTAGGGAAATATATCCCCCTGACCGGGAGTACTGACCGTTCTCACCAGAAATACCAGAATCGGGAATACTGCACCCACAATGGCGCTGATGAGGTAGATGCCGGTACCCTTCTTCTTTATATGTTCCGCCTGTAATGCAGTTATATATTGGGATTGATTGCTCATGAGTTTAAGTTTTTTTTATTTCCTGATTGGCAGACGGAATCATTTCTGGCGAATGGAATCATTGTTTCCGGTTAATGAGAGGAACCAGTCTTCCAGACTTCCGGCCATTTTTATTTCATAAATGTTTGCTCCTCCCTCAATAATGTTTCTTGAGAACTGAGGAATATCTTCGCGGGAATTCAGGTTCAGTCGAATGGTATTTTCATTTTCGAGAACAACTGAAGGATGCTCTATACTTAGTTTTACAGCCCACTCACCTGCGTTTTGCATGGTAATCTGAAGCGATACTTCACCAAGTTGCGAAGCGATAGCCCGCATTTCTCCTTCATATCTCAGTTTACCTTTGTGAATGATACCGATATGAGTACACATTTTTTCGATTTCAGACAGGAGATGGCTTGAAATAAATATTGTCACTCCTCTTTCTTTGTTCAGCCTTACCAGCAGCTGCCTTATTTCCTGAATGCCGCTGGGATCCAGACCGTTCACCGGTTCATCCAGCAATAAGAGATCAGGTTCACTCAGAAGCGTCATAGCTATCGCCAGGCGTTGTTTCATTCCTAATGAATATTGTCTGACTTTTCTCTTACTATCCTTTGCCAGCCCCACTAACTCCAGTACAGGAGGAATCTTTGATTCCGGAAATCCACGGAGTTTAGCTATGTATCTCAGATTATTGATTCCGCTCAGATGCAGGTATAAAGCAGGTTGCTCTATTAGGGATCCGATTCTCTCGAATACATGCGGTAGCTGCGGCTTAAGAGGGTTACCGAACAATTTTATGGCATTGCCCTGTTCGGGGATAATGCCCGTTAGCAGTCGCATCGTAGTGGATTTCCCTGCCCCGTTCGGACCCAGAAATCCGTAGATAGAGCCCCTAGGGATGTGGAGGGAAATATCATCCAGCACCTTCCTGTCTTTTGAGTACCGGTAACTTAACCGGTCAGTTTGAATTACATAGCTCATCGGAATGATTGTTTGAAACACAAAGCTAAGTATAAATATAATACCATGCATTACATAGTACCTTATTTCATCACATAATTTTGCCGTTCATCACGATCGTCACATCAAGTATTTTCCTATTTTCGGCCCCTCAAATAAGCAAATACACGATCTTATGCAATTACTGAAAGACAAAGTAGCCATAGTTACCGGTGCCGCCAGAGGTATCGGAGAAGCCGTTGCCCTCAAATTTGCCGAACATGGGGCTCATGTTGCTTTTACATTTGTTAGCGACAGCAGTGCCGCCAGAGCCAAAGCCCTGGAGGAGAAAATTGCTGCCATGGGAGTGAAAGCCAAAGCCTATCAGAGCAATGCCGCTTCTTATGAACAGTGTGAAGCCTTTGTTGCCGACGTAGTAAAGGAGTTTGGAACCGTAGATATTTGCGTAAATAACGCAGGTATTTCAAAAGACAATCTGTTGTTGAGAATGACTCCCGATCAGTGGGATGACGTAATTAACACTAATCTGAAGAGTGTTTATAATATGACCAAACAGGTGATTCGCCCGATGATGAAAGCTAAACAAGGTAGCATCATTAATATGAGCTCTATCATTGGGGTTAGGGGAAATGCGGGTCAATCCAGCTATGCCGCTAGTAAAGCAGGAATCATAGGTTTCACCAAATCAATTGCACACGAACTCGGAAGCCGTAATATCCGTTGCAATGCTATTGCTCCGGGTTTTGTGGAAACCGATATGACACACTATCTTAAAGAAGGTGCTGCAGGTGAAGAGTTCCTGAAGAAAATTCCTCTGGGTAGATTCAGTCGTGCAGAGGAAATCGCCGACACTACTTTGTTCCTTGCATCAGAGATGAGTTCTTATGTAACCGGACAGGTAATCAGTGTTTGCGGTGGTTTGAATATTTAGTCTGACCCAGCTGATACGGACTCGATCCACTCGGGTGAAACTGAAAACCCGGGTGGAACTGAAAATATGTAATGCGAATCTGCTTTAATTCCTTAACCCGGAATAGAAGCAGATTCGTTGTTTATAGCCAATTGTGAGAAGGTTTGCAATTAAACCCGAACCGGTGCAGACTCTCTCTGTATCAATGTGGGATCCAGTCTGACCTGCAGTGGTTTGCTGATTTTGCCAGACATTTCATCAAACAAGATCCGGATGGCGCGCATACCTATTTCCTGAATGGGCTGCGATACTACAGATATACCGGGGTTATATAAACGGAACAGATCATTATCATCGAAACTTACTACTGCCAGGTCATCAGGGATAGTTTTATTGAGTTTTTTCAGACATTCCAATCCGGCGATACCCAGGTAGTTGGTGGCAAAGTAAACACTATCCAGTTCGGGAGTGTTTGAAAAGAAAGAAGATAATTCTTTCATCTGGTCTTCTTTGGATATATCGAATGCAATCTTTTTTATCAATCGTTTATCCCAACTGATTCCTGCATCTTCCAGTGCCTTTACATATCCCATCTCCCGCTCTTCCATCTGAATCATTTCGTCTTTGAGGGAAACATATCCGATATTCCGGTAACCCGATTGAATGAGCTGAGTGGTAATTTCATAACTCCCTTTAAAGTTATCTACCATCACGTAGCTGGTATCGATGGAGGGAATAAAACGATCGAGCAGCACAATCGGCCGTTTTTCATTTTTCAGAGTTTCGATTTCAGTTTCCATCCCTTTTGTAGGAGTGATGATGAACCCGTCGACCTGCCTTTGTTTCAGCATGTGCAACAGTTCTCTGGCTTTATCCGGATTGTTGCCGGTACTGCAGTACACTACCTTATATCCGTTCTTATAGGCTTCCTCCTCTACTACGCGTGCAACGCTGGCGAAAAAATTATTTGCGATGTCTTCTATAATCAATCCGATTGTGTGGGTTTTTCCGGTTCTCAGTCCGCGTGCTACCTGATTGGGATTAAATTTGAGTTCAGCGGCAATTTTTCTGATTTTTTCAGCTACCTCGTTGCTGATTCTTTTTTCTTCAGATTTTCCGTTTAATACAAATGAAACGGTAGTAGGTGAAACACCTGCAGCTCTGGCAATATCTTTAATTGAAATTCTTTTCATTGGAAGAATAGAAAATAGTTTTAGTGCTCGTTTGAATAGATATCAGTGCCTGCATGTTTCGTTCTGTGGGATATAGACTTAATTCTTTTTAGTGCCTGTCATTGCTTTGAATTTCTCAATCGCCTGCCTGCTGAATTCACTCAGTATCAACCGGCCGCTTATTGCAGCACGTTCTTTCAAAAGTTCATCCCAGTGCGATGTACCTTCCCAGAAAACCTTTTTCAATTCGCGCATCGCTGCTGGATTGGAATGTGCGAGTGTATTTGCGAGACGATTAATAAATTCATCCATGTTTTCGACCGACTCATGAACTTCAGCAAAGAGTCCTTTCTTTTTCGCCCATTCAGCGTCGCGCCATTGAGTGGCATCGATAGCCAGCTGGGAAAATGCAGATAAACCGAGTTTTCGTTCTACTGCGGGCCCCACCACAAATGGTCCGATGCCAACAGCTAATTCGCTCAGTTTAATTTCAGCTTTTTTCCAGCTGATGCAATAATCAACAGCTGCTGCAAGTCCGACACCGCCTCCAACACATTTTCCCTGAACCCGACCGATTATAAATTTAGGGCATTTACGCATAGCGTTAATAACATCAGCAAAGCCTGAGAAAAACCGCAATCCTTCTTCTTCTGTTTTAATTGAAGCCAGTTCTTCGAAAGATGCACCCGAGCAAAAAACTTTTTCTCCGGCTGATCGGAGAATAATCACTCTACAGCTATCATCTTCTCCGGCTGCACCGATAGCAGTTGCCAGTTCACGCAGTATTGTTCCGGGAAGAGAATTACTCTGGGGATGATAAAATTCTATCGTAGTAATTCCATGCTCGCTTTCCGTTTTTACATAACCTCCGTTAATTTCATTCAACATAGCTCAAACTTAAAATCTTCCTGATAGTTGATATTTAATTTTAATGCAAATTATTCC
>DATCKB010000472.1:0-2400 GCA_036562505.1 Parasegetibacter sp.
AAAATAATCAACCAAAAAACGGCTGTTTAAACTTAGAGGCAAGCCTTTAGCTGCTGTCACCGGAAATTTGCTTAGCAGCTGGCATAAACTCAGCATTTAAATAATTGGGCGGAGTTCACATCATTTTCTTGAAAGTATCGCTTCCAAATGCCGTCCGGAACACTGTCACCTTTGAAAAAAGCTGTCCCCAGGTGACATAAATATGGTATAATTTTTCTGTCGAAAATACATAAAATTTGTCAAAGAAGGTGTGTAAACTTTGAAAACCAGAAAATTATTACTGCTTCTTTTTATTGCTATGTCCTGTGTTTTACTTGGAACCAGCACTTATGCGGCTGAAAAGGCTTATACAAAAACCATAAAGGTTCAGCTGAAGGATGGTTTCAGGGACGTTAGAACCGTATGGATTGATATGAAAGATCCACAGATAAGGGTTGAAGCTGTATTGGCAAAGGGTAAGGTTGGCGCAGTTGATAAGTTCGAAAACATTTACAGCAGTGCCAGGGATGAAGAAACCGAAGTTGTTGCAGCTATAAACGGTACGTTTTTCAATTCTTATACCGATATGCAACCAGCAGGAAACATACAGATCAAAGGCAGGGTTGCATACATGCTGAACAGCGGCTCTTCCATCGGCTTTACTGCTGATAATCAAGTAAAAATAGAATCACTGTTTACCACAATATCGGGTTCGATAAACGGAAACTGGGAGTACCCATACAACTGGTCGGTTTGGGGCATAAACCAGATTTACTACTCCGATGATGCCAATGTCCTGTATACCCCTGACTTTGGTGATAAAGTAGACGCCGGAAATAAAACTGCAATAGTCGTAAGAAATAATCAGGTTGTGGCTGTCCAAAAAGGTATGAGCCCTATTTACAGCGATGGATTCACATTGGTATTCGGGGCAGAAGTTTATTCTTCGATGTTTAAGGTGGGAGATAAAGTTGATTATAAAATCAGCTACAACGAAATAGACTTTTCCAATGGCAAGAAAAAGGGAAATCCCGTCAACTGGTCAGATGTGAGGACAACTATCGGTGCCGGCCCGACGCTTGTTAAAAACGGTCAGATAGTGCTGGACGCTGCAAAGGAAGGCTTTACCGACAGTAAATTTACAGGCCGCGCTCAAAGAAGTTTTATTGGCGAAACCAATGACCGGTTCCTGGTAATGGGTACGGTAAATGACGTAACCCTCGGCGAACTCGCCTCAATATTAAAAGACATGGGTCTTAAAAACGCAATAAACCTGGATGGCGGTGCTTCGTCGGCATTGATGTTTGACAGCAAGGTTATTACAACCCCTACCAGAAACCTCAGCAATGCCATAGTGATTACAAGGAAAAGGGAAAAACCGATACGCATTCAGCTTAACGATAAAGAAGTGTTCTTCGACACTGATCCCTATTTTTCAAACGGAAGAACAATGGTACCGTTAAGAGGTATTATGGAAACGCTTGGCGCCACTGTGGGGTGGGATTCTGCAAACGGTTTGATTTGGGCGTCAAAAGGCGATATTAAGGTTGAAATGTGGAACAACTGCAATATCATCCGGGTAAACGGAGAAGAACGTACACTGGATGTTCCGGTACAGGTGAGGTACAACAGGACCCATGTTCCGCTAAGGTTTATTGCAGAAATATTCGGAGCCGAAGTTAATTTTCTCAGTGATAAGAACATGGTTACAATCAGCCTGGAAAACTCCAATCCCACCGAGATTTATGACAAGGCAATTGGAGAGTTGAGCAAAGGAAATAACACCGAAGCAGAAAGGTTATTCCTTGAGGTTCTGAAAAATGATCCTTCCCATGCAGGTGCAATGCTGAAACTGGCAAAACTCTATACCCCGGCAGCTCAGGAAAAAGCTGCGGCATATTATGAAAAATTTGTTCAGATTCAGCCGAAGGATTATGATGCCTGGAATTCACTGGGCTGGATATACGCAAATCTGGGCAATGTTCATAAGGCCATGGACGTATTCAGTTTCCTGACCAAAGAGGTGCCCGATGCCGCCGCATATTGGATAGCCCTGGGTGATATGTACGCTCATTACCAGATTCAGGATTATCCGGCCGCAAAAGAATGCTACAACAAGGCCCTAACATGCAGTAAGATATCTGAAAGCCAGAAAAACAGTGTTACCGAGAAGCTGAAAAAATATTAAGAAAAAAGCTCCCACCTTATTACAGGTGGGAGCCGATAAATCCCCTGCCCCCCATTTCTTTAAATAAATCCTGTGCCGTTAATTTACCCCTGCTTGAAATCTTTAGGCACATAACCGGTATATTTTTTAAAAACTTTGCTGAAATAGGACGGATTATTGGAAAATCCTGTCGCATTGGCAATTTCGCGGATGATGCCTTGATAAGCTCTTTGGCCTTTTCCATCCTGATCTTC
>DATCKB010000474.1:0-2485 GCA_036562505.1 Parasegetibacter sp.
GAAGATAATCATCGTTTGCTGGAAATCGGGCACGGGAACGGCAGTCATATTGAATGGATGTTGAAACTGGCAGACGGACTTCATTATCAAGGTGTGGATATTTCAGGAACAATGATTGCCGAAGCCAGCCGGCTGAACGAACCATTTGTCAATGCGAATCGCGTAAGCTTTGTTTTAAGTGACGGAAAATCGCTTCCCTTTGATAAAAATCAGTTCGATAGAATTTTTACTGTAAACACGGTTTACTTCTGGGAAGAACCCGATTCCTACCTGAAAGAAATTATTCGAACACTTAAACCCGCAGGAGTTTTCAGTCTGGGATACGGAACAAAAAATTCCATGAATAAACTGCCGTTTACCCAATTTGGTTTTACCCTTTATAACCCTGAAGAAATCGAAGAAATGATCAGGAAAGCCGGGTTCAACCTAATAGGGTCTGTTCATCATACCGAAGAAATCGTTTCAAAATCAGGCGACAGGATGACCAGGGATTTTTCGGTTACCACTGCCAGAAAGCCCCTTGAAATTTGATTCGCTGTTTATTTTTATTGTATATTTAGTACGTAAAGCAAATCAGCATTAAGCTGAATATCAGAACAAACCGGTAGCTTGAAGAATATCTATCATTATAATCTCTGAAGCATGAAGGGCCTCCCACTCACCGTCCGCCGATCAGTAGAACTGTTAGGCTTATGCGCACTTGGTTATGTTATTTATGTTGGAAAGGGAGTTCTCACTCCGATTCTTCTCGCCTTCTTTATCAGTCTGCTTGTATTACCGATTTACAATTTTCTCAGAAGAAGAAAGGTACCCGAAATTCTATCGATTTCATTATGCATTCTGTTTCTGATAATAGTTGTCGGATTAGTGATCTGGTTTCTGTCTGCTCAGGTCAGCAAGCTGATTTCTGATTTCCCGGAACTGCAGAAAAACGTCACTCTTCATATTAATACCATCAGTCAGTGGATTTCGGAGAAAACGAATTTATCGAGTGAACGTCAGGCTGATATGATCAATAAACAAGCGAGTAAATTCCTTGACTCGGCGGGTGGAATCTTAACCGGGGCGGCAGCTTCACTTACTTCGATTTTCGTTTTAATCGGTCTTCTTCCATTATACATCTTTCTGTTGTTGTTCTATAAAAACCTGTTACTCAAGTTCATTTACCTTTGGTTTCCCCCCAGCGCACACGACCGTCTTGAAGATGCATTGAGAGAAATGAAAGTTATTGTCAAGAGTTATCTGATAGGCCTGCTTATTCAGATCACTTATATCACGGTGTTGCTGGGTGGAATATTAATGATAATCGGCATCAAACACGCTTTGCTTATCGGAGTGATCTTCGCTATTCTGAACCTCATCCCTTATATCGGTGCTTTAATAGGAAATATTCTTGGAGTATTGCTTACGCTAACCTCCTCTCAGGAGATATGGCCCGTATTCGCCGTACTGATTGCAATAGCTGTTGTTCAGTTTCTTGACAACAATATCCTGATGCCCCGAATTGTGGGATCAAAAGTAAAGATTAATGCACTCGCAACCATCCTTGGTGTAATTGTTGGTGGTGCACTTGCAGGAGTTGCCGGTATGTTTTTGTCACTTCCGGTAATTGCGGTAATGAAAATTATTTTCGACCGCTCTGAACAGTTCCGTCAATGGGGAGTTCTATTCGGAGACGAAAGACCCGCCCGTAGTCCGATGGCATTTCCGGTTTTCCGGAAGAAGAAGCCCGGGCCCTCTGCACCCAAAAAAAAGAATTGACCTGATACAAATACCAGGTTCCGGGGAAAATTAGTCGCTGTTCACCCTGAAAATGACGTGAATCTACCTTTTATAGTAGCATCAATTCGCTTATCTTACAGTATATTTTTCTTTAATTTGTTCTTCACAAAAAACATTTATCTGCCATGAAAAAGTTTTTTAAAATAGTCGGCCTAATCTTATTGATTCTCGTCGTATTTGTTCTCATAAGTGCCATTTTTATTCCGAAGGATTTACATGTGGAACGCAATATTACGATTGATGCTCCCCGTGAGAAAGTATGGGATCACGTAAACACTTTACAGGGACTTGAATCCTGGAGTCCGTTCAGCGCTCACGACCCTAACATTAAAAATACTTTTGAAGGTGAACCGGGTGCGATAGGTTCAGTTCACAAATGGGAAAGCAAAGAGGTTGGCACCGGAACGCAAACTCTTTCACACATTGACCCATTGAACCGGGTAGAAACTGACCTGCATTTCATTAAGCCAATGGAAGCAAACGCTACATCATTCATTCAACTGGGGGATGAAGCTAATTCAACTAAAGTAACCTGGGGCTACGACACCCGTTATAATTATCCTCTGAATTTTATGCTACTTATTTTTAACATGGATAAATTAATGGGTAAAGAATTTGAAAGCGGACTTTCCAGGTTAAAAAGCAAGGTTGAAAGCATACCAACCTACGAAGGTGAGCCGATTACGAATGAAAGCTCCGGGGA
>DATCKB010000479.1:0-2413 GCA_036562505.1 Parasegetibacter sp.
GGTAAGTAATGTCTGCCAGTCGTACGAAGAAGGTACATAGTTTCCTTTTGTCTCCTGACTACTAAGAAGGTTCCGGTTACTTCGGTTACGGACTCCCGTTATATAGGAAAATTTCCGGTTTTTTGAACTTCCTTCCAGATGTAAACCCTGCTCGAGAAGTCCCGTATAGAATGTACCGGCAAATTTCCCCGGTTGCTTATATCTGATGTCAAGAACACTCGACATTTTATCGCCGTATTTCGACTGGAATCCTCCGTTGTAAAAATTGACAGACCGGACCATTTCCGGATTAATAAAACTCAGTCCTTCCTGTTGTCCGCTTCTTACCAGATAGGGTCGAAATACTTCAAAATCGTTTACGTAAATCAGATTTTCGTCGTAGTTACCACCACGAACAGAATATTGTGAGGTTAATTCATTGTTCGAACCTACAATGATTTTTATCAGGCTCTCAATGCCACCACTTGCGGATGGAAGAATGAGCGCGTTTTTCGGGTTTATCCTGATAAGGCCGGCTTCGGTACGGTCAGACTGATCCGTCACTACAACGGTTTGCAGTTGACCAGTGCCGCGTTCCATTCTGACTATTATGTTGTCAGACTCATCTGCATTCAGTAAAAAGTTCTTCTGAAGAGTTTTGTATCCCGCATAGCTGAACACGAGCGCGATGGCTCTTCCTGCCGGGACGGTCAGACTGAAGCTGCCGTCTTCCCGCGTGCTGGTGCCGCTTGTTTTTCCCAGTATAATAATGTTTACACCGCTAAGAGGGTTTTCATTTTCATCATGAACTATTCCATTGATGACAGCCGTATTTTTTTGAGCAGACAAAAAAAGCGGGAATAGCATCAACAAAAAAACGATCAGCTTGGAATTAATATTCATTATGCCGGATTGTTTAGACGGATAAAGATGTGCCAGCAGATTTCAGGTTCTTAATTGTCTGTACAGGATCTGATGAACGGAATACTGTACTTCCTGCTACCAGTACGTCGGCTCCGGCTGCAATGAGATCCGGCGCATTTTCTTCGGTTACACCTCCGTCAATTTCTATGAGTGCAGCAGCTCCCTTTTCGTTAATTAGTTGCCGGAGTTCACGCACTTTCTCATAAGTGTGAGAAATGAATTGTTGTCCGCCGAACCCCGGATTTACACTCATCACACAAATTAAATCTGCATCATTTAAAATATCTTTCAGCAGGTTCACAGGGGTATGAGGATTTAAAGCTATACCGGCTTTCATACCTAACTGTTTGATCTGTTGCAGATTCCTGTGTAGATGCCTGCAGGCTTCGATGTGTACAGTGAGTATATCGGCGCCCGCTTTTTTAAAGGCTTCTGCATATTTTTCAGGTTCTTCGATCATCAGGTGTACGTCGAATGTTTTTGTACTTGCTTTCCGGAGATGTTCAATTACAGGAATTCCAAAACTGATATTTGGTACGAAACGTCCATCCATAACGTCGAGATGAAACCAATCGGCTTCGCTCTTATTCAGCATGTCTGCTGCAGCTCCCAATTCAAGAAAATCAGCTGCGAGTAATGAAGGTGCTATAATCGGCATTGTATTATTGTTTCTTTACTGAAGATTTTTCTTTTGTTGATCTGATTGATATGCGCAAGTTAATTACAATGAATTAAGGTTGTTTATTTTCCAGATCGTTCAATTCTTCCTTTGCGTCGGCAAAATTATTATCCAGTCCGATTGCCTTTTTATAATTGGCAACAGCATTGGGTTTATCACCCAGAGCAGCAAAGCATTTTGCCTGCCAGTAATACGCATCAGCAAATGCATTGGAAACGGTTGAGGCCAACCGGAAAACTTCAAGCGCGTCCTGATATTTTTTCTGCTCATACAGAATATTTCCTTTTTCAATATAAGCTTCTCTCAACGTGTGATCAACTCTTATACACTGGTTGAGGAGGGAGAGCGCTTTTTGATGGTCACCTGTTTTTCTGTAATAAATACTTTTTATGTAATAGGGGTCTCCGGTCAGATTCTGTTTAGTCATTTTAGCAATCATGCCGTCGCAGAGTACCAGCGATCGCTTGTCACCAGCCGCAGCATATAAATAGGCCAGGCTATAAAGATAGTCGGGATCCGGAGAGAGCTGCACCGCTTTCTCGAAGGATCTGGTAGCACTTGCGCTATCTTTCAGGTCGAGGTAGAGTTCAGCCTGAAATGCATAATTGCCTCCCCCTGTGCTGTCTTTTAAAAGAAGGGTGTCCAGCTGCTTCAGGGCCAGTTCGGTTTCTCCTTCTTCACGAAGCGCATATATCAATTGTGCTCTCAGATCAATGGAATCGGGAAAGCTCACAACCTCTCGCTTCAGTTGTTTGAGCTGCGACAAAGGTTTCCCCTCATCTGAGTTGCCCTGTGATTTCCTGCCCCCGGGATTACAGGAGAGGATAACCG
>DATCKB010000518.1:0-1804 GCA_036562505.1 Parasegetibacter sp.
ATTTTGAACAAACCCTCTCTCCTCTGCAGTTTATTAGAACCCATCGCTCATATATTGCCAATTCTTCCTATATAACAAAAATTGAACAGGCGGAAAAAGATCAACACATTGTTATACTTCTGAACGGACAAAAAGTACCGGTGAGTAAATCCGGCTATCTGAAAATCAAGCAGGTCTTAGGAATTTAAACGCTGACCCAAATCTTCCCTGAAAAAGCAGGCTGCATAAAAACTCTCCACAAAGGTTTGCAGCCTTCTCTGTCCGATTTCTCAGCAAACAGGCAGGACAATAAGATGTTTCAGGCTTCCTCAATTTTGACTTTTTACTTTTGAATTTTGAGTTCCGACTTTCCTATCTTTGCGCCATGTTAAAAATAAGCTCACGCGGCCAGCAGATGCCGCCTTCACCTATAAGAAAACTGGTTCCTTTTGCAGAAGCTGCAAAAAAGCAGGGAACAAAGGTATATCACCTGAATATCGGACAACCTGATATCGAAACCCCTCCGATGATACTGGATGCGGTAAGAAACGCTGATTTCAAAGTTCTCGAATACAGTCACAGTGCGGGAAACGAGAGTTACCGCAGAAAGCTGGTAGAATATTATAAAAAAGTGGGAATTGATGTTAACCACCAGCAGATTATCATCACTACCGGTGGGTCTGAAGCCATTATGTTTGGCTTCATGGCTTGTCTGGATCCCGGAGATGAAGTAATCATTCCCGAGCCTTTTTATGCGAACTATAACGGGTTTGCTGTAGCATCGGGTGTAAAGGTGGTACCCATTACAGCTTCGATAGAAAACGGATTTGCTCTTCCACCGATTGAGGCATTTGAAGAAGTGATCACGCCGAGAACCAAGGCGATTGTGATATGCAATCCGAATAACCCTACAGGTTATTTGTACAGCAAGGAGGAAATGATGGTACTGAAAGACATTCTGATTAAACATAATCTCTTCCTGTTTTCGGATGAAGCATATCGCGAGTTCTGTTATTCCGGCACGCATTTCAGCGCTATGCAGATGGAAGGACTGGAGGAACATGTGGTGTTGATGGATACTATTTCCAAGCGGTATAGTGCATGTGGGGGAAGAATCGGCGCCTTTGTTACCAAAAACCAGGAATTGCTGGATGCGGCTATGAAATTTGCACAAGCCAGGTTGAGTCCGCCTTCATTTGCGCAGATCGCTGGTGAAGCAGCAATTGACCTGCCTGATAATTACTTCGATGTTACGAAGGAAGAATATAAGCGTCGTCGCGATTTGATTGTAAGCCGTTTGAATGCAATGCCGGGAGTGTTTTGTCCGAACCCCGGTGGAGCTTTTTATGCAATGGCGAAACTTCCGATTGACGATGCAGATAAGTTTTGTCAGTGGTTGCTGGAATCTTTCAGTTATGAAGGACAAACAGTGATGCTGGCGCCGGACACCGGATTTTACGGTACTCCGGGCTTAGGTAAGCAAGAGGTTCGTCTGGCTTATGTTTTAAATCTTGATGCTATTAATAAAGCGATGGATTGCCTGGAAAAAGCGCTGGAAGTATATCCGGGAAGGAAATAGACATCAATATTTCAGGAGGAAAAATTATTCAGATTCGAAAGCGGGAATAAAATCCGAAAACGAGTGGCTGGTAAGAGTTAAGTATTTGTTGCGGAGTTTTAGGGAACAACTTTTTTGAATTTTTAGTTTTGCTTTTGACTTTTTAATTATCTTTGCACTCCTTTTTGGCGAGGTAGCTCAGCTGGTTAGAGCATCGGATTCATAACCCGAAGGTCGGCGGTTCAAGTCCGCTCCTCGCTACAGAAA
>DATCKB010000488.1:0-1909 GCA_036562505.1 Parasegetibacter sp.
GCGGATCTATATACACGCGTTTAATCACCTGGATGCCGGTTAAAGATCCCACAGCGGGCTTTATGTGCTATAAGCGGGAAGTGCTGATGGCAATTAACCTGAAGGAAATCGAATTCGTAGGATATGCCTTTCAGATTGAAATGAAATTCGCTGCCTGGAAACTGGGATTCAGGATTGCTGAAGTTCCCATTCAGTTCGAAGACAGAAAATACGGTGTATCGAAAATGAATAAGGGAATTGTGAAAGAGGGAATTCTGGGAGTGTTGAAATTGCGCTGGCATAGCCTGTTTAAAGACTACCGGAACAGGGTGAAAAAACAGGAGGCGATAGACAGTAAAGCGCGAACCTTTGATAGCTCCCATCAAAACGTGAATCACTAAAATAACCTCGTTTTATTTTTCTTTATACAGTTAATCCTGCCTTGTTCTGACTTTTTAATTTTAACTTTCTCTGACTTTTGAATTTTTCGATTCTGAATTATTAATATTGACTTTCGACTTCCCCAGATGAAAAAAGCCTTTCTTCACCTCCACCTCGCTGTTGCCCTTGCGGGTGCAACCGGTGTGCTGGGACGACTTATCTCACTTAATGAAGCGCTTTTAGTCTGGTACCGTTTGATTCTAACGGTGATTATTCTCCTGGTCATAAGAGCCTGGAAAAAGCAAAATCAACAAGTGAATTTTAGAGAGGCTGCAGCTATTACTCTTGTTGGTGCGGTAGTAGCGATGCATTGGGTGGCATTTTATGGGAGTATAAAATATGCAAATGTTTCAGTTGCACTGGTTTGTTTTTCTACCGTAGGTTTCTTCTCCGCACTGCTTGATCCACTACTTCACCGGAGAAGACCTGATATAATTGAAGTGTTACTCGGACTGATAGCAGTTGCTGGTGTATTCTTAATTTTTCATTTTGACGCAAAGTATAAAGTTGGAATTGTTTTCGGGTTGGTAGCGGCGATGCTGGCAGCTCTGTTCACTATTATGAATAAGGGGCTCCTGAAGAAGCACGATCCCTCCACCGTAACGCTTTACGAACTGGGTGGCGGATTGCTGGTGATGACCGTGTTACTTCCTTTCTACCTGTATAGTTTTAATCTGAAGCTTTCACTTCCTGTTGAACTCGACTGGCTCTGGCTGGTAATATTAAGCTGGTGTTGTACCGTCTGGGCATTCTATCTGTCGCTGAATGCACTCAGGAAAATATCATCCTTCACAGTTAATCTCAGTTATAATCTGGAGCCGGTTTATGGTATTCTACTAGCATTCTTGATTTTTAAAGAGAATCAGTACCTGCATGGAAGCTTTTATCTGGGCCTGCTGTTAATTATTATTGCCGTATCCGTGCAAATGTGGAGGATTTACAGGAAAACCGGAAAAAGGTAGGTCAAAGAGAGCCACTCAGCAGACCATATCAGGAATTCGAAAAAAAGGGGCTGTATCAACTTCGTGATACAGCCCCGCCTGCATGTTTGCGCAATAAGTTTTTCTATTGTTCGTATCCCGGGTTTTGCGGTCCAAACTCTGTATTAGAGAGGATTTCTGCATCTGGAATAGGAAGAATATACTTGTTCACGTTGTTCACCGTAGGCTTAATGGTCATGATTTTATTGAAACGGATTGCGGCGAACCAGTCGGCACCGTTTTCAAAACTTAATTCCTTAATAATTTCGAGATAAATCTCTTCTAACAGCTCCTCTTTCGTAGTGGCAGCTGAAGGTGTAGGTACACCAAATGCTCTCTGCCTGATTCTTTCCAGCGGTTCTTTTGCTTCATCGAGTGTAGCTGATGGAGTTCTCGCCAAACCTTCAGCTTTAATCAGATACATTTCCGCTAAACGCAGATAGTATGTTGGCACGTTGAATGCTGTGTTGTAAACCTTGATGATATTGTTATTAGCGGTATTGTAAGTT
>DATCKB010000003.1:0-3002 GCA_036562505.1 Parasegetibacter sp.
GGTAAACATCACTTAAACCGAGGTCTTTTAACCAGGGAGTATAAGTAAGCGACACGCCTGCCGGATTCGTATTAAATGGTGTTTTTGCCAGGTTCCAGAAAGGTGAATTCGCGTCTGGTAAAGTGGCGATACCTGCATCTCCCATACCACCGGCCCGCGCATCGGGTGATATTCTTAAAAATGGAACCGCTGTTGTAACGACATTAATTTTTTCTTGTGCCTGTGAGTAGAAGTTTGCTGAAACAAAAGCAATATCCGCTGCGAGCTTTTTCAAGGAGAATTTCATTAGTTATCTTTTATTTCTTCTTGTTGTCTAATGCTTTGCAAGTCATTAGTTGGCCTGAATTTTCCGGAAAGTTTTACAGGATGACCAGCTTTTCGATGATTTCTGATCGGTTTCCATCTGCGGAGCGTACAGTTAAGATGTAAATGTAAACCCCTCTGGCTAGTTTTTGTCCGTATTCGTCCCGTCCATCCCAGGTGACTTGAGAGGAACGGAATCCGGGGCTGTTTATTGTGTTTTGGAGTGTTTTTACCAGTTTTCCGGAGATCGAAAAAATTCTGATCTGAACCTGCAAATCTTCAGCCGGACGATTGTGTTCAAACCAGAAGGAAGTTTGTGTGGTAAAGGGATTGGGGTAATTCAACACGCGTTTTACCGATAGTTCTTCCTTACTGACAACCTGAAATTCCAGTGTGATCTCACTCGAATTATTTACCACATCCCAGGCACGGATTCTTAAACGGTGAAATCCCGGTTCTAGTCCGTTAAACTGAAACCTCACCATCCCCTCCTGATAACTGTCTTTCGATGCTTCATAGAAGGCATTGAGTACAAAAGGTTTTTCAATATTCTCATCAAGTATCGCAACCAGATCGTGCCCGATTCCCGTACCGGATATATTTATCCCTGAGGAATCAATTAGTTTCAGATATAATACCGGATTCTCATTTGTGATGCTACCATTGACAAAACTTTCGTCGTTCAACCATGCTTTGATTTCCGGACCGGTTTTATCATCTCCGCTGTTTTCACCCACGCCACCCACGATAATATTCCGATAAACTGAATTACCGTCTGTTTGTCCGTCTTCCACGTAGTAATAAATACTTCCCTTATCGAAGCTGAAATTAATATCTCCGGGAACAATAAAACTACAGGTAAATCGCCCATCCTTAATGGTGGATTGACCCTTATAAATAATGTTGTTTTCAGCCGTGAATTCAACGGGAATGCTTCCCGGATCATTACCGCGGGTAGTAAGATTGGCGGGTTTGTCATACACCACTACATGAGCAGTTCCATTGAAACCGGAAAGAAAATTCCCCGAATAATCGGTGACTTCGGCTTCAATCTGGTATTTATTAAAGGCGCGAAGCGTATCGTTATTTGCCCCTACCGCCTTCCCGTTGATAGAAGTGGTTTTAACCTGATGTTTCGGGAATGCAAGCCGGAGAGCAGGATCGCCCAGCAGCATGAATTTGCGGTTATTGACGATATCGGTTGAAGTGAGATAGGTAAAATTCTTTGCTTCTTTTACGGCCTCTCCCAGTGTGAGATAAGCTCCGTCTGAATTTCTGGTAAACGCAACCTTGAGGTAATTGCTGTTCATCACACGGTTGCTTGATGCAAACACCAATCGCGTTGTTGTCATCAGGGCAATTGCACCATTTTTTTCCATTAATAATGCTTTTTCGCCCAGTGAAAAAACGGAGGGGTTATCGAAAGGAGCAAAATCGCAGGTAGCAGTGATGAGCAGGGGATTACGGCCTGCATTATTCCATTCATTTAACAGAGATTCATCGAGAACTACTTCTTCTGCCAGTCTTCTGTTTCCACCATGTCCGTTATAATTCCAGACAAGCGTTCCGTTGGTTATTTTACTATTATTCAGACGATTGACGTCGGGATACCTGCTTCCCCCCGGTGCGCTCTGTTGCAGGAACGCATCGAGATAAATTTTTGATGGATGGAAGGTTGGATTATTACTGTAGAGCGATTGCGCTGCCGCTTCAGCATCTTCTAAATGCAGGTTCTGGTCTTCATCGTCGGCAACAAAAATTACTTCATTGCGCCATGGTCCCAGCGACGTATTACTCATATAGGTTCGGATTTTTTCAACCATAGCCCGTGCTTCGGTCAGATTGCGAGCGGGAATCCTGCCTATACCAATGTCTAATATGTTTAATTTATTCGGGGCATTTATATCTTCATCATCATCTAGAAATCCAAAATAATCATCAGAAGTGTAAGTAGTCAGCGGGTCTAATGATTCTGCTGTTTGGTAAGCAGGAACGAGATTGGAATTACCTTGCAGTCGGTCTTTATAATCATAGGATCCGTCGCCGAAAAGAAGCAGATATTTTGGACGTAAAGTAGTGTCTGTGCCGGCACGATCGTAAAACATTTTCACGAAGTTCCGGATGGCTGTGGGATCCGGACTACCGGAGGAAAACTCATTAAATATTTGTTCGGTAGTAACCACAAGTGATTCCAGCTGATCTTTTTCCTGATGAAGGGAGGCCAGTTGCTGTGCTGCGGGAAGCAGAGATTTTTCGGTAACTATCAGCATCTGAGGTGTCGCCGGAGCATGCAGATTCTGATTTTCCACCTTCCCCACGAAATGAGGCGTAAAAAAGGATTCTCCTGTGAATGCCACGTACTCCCTTAACACAGAAGCATCGTTTCGGAATTGAAAGGAATTCGAGTTTAAAGTGCCTTGCATCCTGACGGGTTCAAAGGGATTGGTTACGTCCCACACCTGTGCAGAAGCAGGTGAACCGGCGATGGAAAACTGCTGAAAAAGTCCTGGTCCCACACCGGAAAATTCCCGGAATCCGAACTGCGACTGGCCGCTGAAATTGAGTTGGCACCGTCCGTGAACGGTGACCCGGCTTAACCAGCCCTGAGCATTGAAACTACCGGGGTTAAAAAGCAGTTCCAACGAAGTATTTTCACCCGTTGAAAAAGCAGAATATTCTGTTTTAAGCCGGTGGGCGAA
>DATCKB010000519.1:0-7927 GCA_036562505.1 Parasegetibacter sp.
GTCATGGCTAGAGTATGTCAGGTAACAGGAAAGAAGCCGATTACCGGTCACAAGGTTTCGCATTCAAACATAAAGACAAAACGCCGGTTTCTTCCTAATTTACACAAGAAGAGGTTCTATTTGGCTGAAGAGGACAAATGGGTAACATTGAAGTTGTCTTCCGATGCAATTCGTACCATAAATAAGAATGGTCTTTACTCAGTAGTAAAAGAACTAAGAGCAAAGGGAGAGAAAATTTAAAAATCGGGAAATGCGCAGGCTTAACTGCCGGCTATTCATTTTCAGGTTTTCAAATTAAAAAAATTTCAAACTATTTACAATGGCAAAAAAAGGAAACAGGGTTCAGGTGATTATGGAATGTACTGAACACAAGAATTCAGGACAGCCAGGTACCAGCAGGTATATCACTACTAAAAATAAGAAGAATACCCCTGAGAGGCTGGAATTGAAGAAGTACAATCCCATCCTGAAGAAATATACCATTCATAAAGAAATCAAGTAGGCAGTTCTGTCAACACTGTAGCTGACCAAGCTCTGCTTGTTATGACGAATGTCAAATTACTAATATTCAAATAAGAATAAAATGGCAAAAGCAGCAAAAACCGCGATCAAGACTAAAGACCAGAAGGCAGCGGCTGAAGCTAAAAACTGGTCGAAAGTAATCAAGGCTGTGCGTAGCCCTAAGACCGGTGCTTACACTTTTAAAGAAGCAATCGTGCACAAGGATAAAGTGAAGGAGTTCTTAGCTGAAAAATAATTCATTGTTCATGTAAGATATCAAGGCACAGGCTGGATTAAATCTGCCCTGTGCCTTGTGGCATTTATGAAAGTCTGTATTTAATTAAAAGATTATGGGATTTTTCAACAAGCTTTTTGGTAAGAAAGAGAAAGAGTCGCTGGATCAAGGGCTTCAAAAGACCAAGGAAAATTTTTTTTCCAGAATTACTAAAGCTATAGCCGGTAAAAGCGAAGTTGATGAGGAAGTGCTCGATAATCTTGAAGAGGCACTGGTGAGTGCAGATGTTGGAGTAAATACCACAATAGCGATAATTAAAAGAATAGAAGAAAGAGTTGCCAGAGATAAGTATCTAAATACAGCGGAACTTAACAGAATCCTGCAGGAGGAAATACAGGCGATTTTAGTTGATTCCGGAGATAATTCCTATCAGGATTTTTCTTTGCCTGGCGGACATAAACCTCATGTTATTCTGGTGGTAGGTGTGAACGGAGTTGGAAAAACCACTACAATCGGAAAGCTTGCCTATAATTTCAGGAAAGCCGGACATTCAGTATTATTAGGTGCGGCAGACACATTCCGGGCTGCCGCTGTGGATCAGCTTACCATCTGGAGTGAACGTACCGGAGTTGATATCGTCAAAAAGGAAATGGGCAGTGATCCGGCATCAGTTGCGTTTGATACGGTTTCAAGCGGAGTAGCGCGAAAAGCTGATGTGATTATTATTGATACAGCGGGGCGCCTCCACAATAAAATTCATCTGATGGATGAACTCTCAAAAATCAAAAGAGTTATCCAGAAAGTTATACCTGACGCACCTCATGAGGTATTATTGGTTTTAGATGGTTCAACCGGACAAAATGCATTGGAACAGGCTAAACAGTTTACAGCTGCTACTGAAGTTTCTGCACTTGCTATCACTAAACTGGATGGCACGGCTAAAGGAGGTGTGGTGCTGGCTATCGCTAATCAGTTTAAAATCCCTGTAAAATTTATAGGAGTAGGAGAGAAAATGGAAGATTTACTGGTGTTTAACAAACACGAGTTTGTAGACAGCTTATTTAGCTTAGAGAAGTAGAAAATCAAAAGTTATTGCGCCCTCAGCGTAAAAAAAGTCAAAAACGAAATCCGGATCTGAATATATTCCGGGCCCCGTCTTTGACTTTTTTTATTGATTTCCTTAGAAGGTAAATCTGATGGCAAAACCACCCCAGCCTCCGTCAAATCCAACATAGTCGCCGAACGTAAAAGATGGCTGCCAGTCGAGGCTAATATTAATAGGAGCTCCGTTAAATTTATAGTCTAACCCAAGTACACCATCTACTCCGAGATAAGCACCTGAAGAACCTTCATAATAAGAACCTGCTTTAGTATTCCAGAAACCCACGTGTGCACCAGGTCCGGCATACCATTTCAAACCATCTACTCCGTTGATATCTCCGTGAATTTCGTAAAGACCGGTAATTCTGAAGCCGTATTTCCAGAAATAACCCAGGCCTTCAATAGCTTTGTTATCACCTACAAAATGCTTTACAGAAAGTGCACCGGGGTAAAACTTCACACCCAGAGCAGTTTTGTAATCTTCCCCCAGACTTTGTGCGTTCAATTTTGAGATTCCGGCCAGGCAGAAAATCATTCCTGCGAAAAGAAGTTTTTTCATCATCATTTAAATTTTTAGTTAGTTAAAAAACAACACGAAGCCCGTAGGGCTGATTTTAAGACAAAGGTAATGAAGCATTTACATACAAAATTCAAACCATCTCCAAATTATTGCTGGGATTATACGTGGTATTTGCTCAACAAAAAAAAGCTATTATCTTCAATTGCGTTTGTGTAACCGCGTTGAACATAATAATTCCGAAAATATGGATTTGCAATTATCAAACAAAGTTGTAATTGTTTCCGGAGGTGCTAAGGGAATTGGAGAAGGGATAGTAAGGAAACTGGCAGAAGAGGGAGCTATACCCGTAATACTCGGCAGGAACGAGAAGGATAATATCAGGGTAGTCGAGTCTCTCCCCGGTGAAGCATGGCAGGTAAGGGCTGAGCTCTCCCGACCAATCGAGTGTGAAGAAGCCGTCCGGCTGGTGGCAGAGAAATATGGCAGAATTGACGGACTGGTTAATAATGCGGGAGTAAATGATGGTATCGGCCTGGAAAACGGTAACTATCGACGGTTTATCCATTCGCTTCACAACAATCTGATTCATTATTATCTGCTTGCGCATTTTGCACTTCCACATCTGAAAAAATCTAAAGGGAGCATTGTCAATATCAGTTCAAAAACTGCGGAAACCGGGCAGGGAGATACATCGGCGTACGCTGCAGCTAACGGTGCCCGGAATGCATTGACCCGCGAATGGGCGGTTGAACTGCTCAAGTATCGGATAAGGGTAAACGCAATTATAGTAGCAGAATGTTTTACGCCATTGTATGAGCAATGGATAAGCGGTTTACCTGATCCGCAGGGTACACTTGAAAAAATCAAACAAAGAATTCCGCTTGAGAACAGGATGACGACAGTTGAAGAAATTGCCGACATGGTCGTGTTTCTTCTTAGTGAACGCTCGTCTCATACTACCGGCCAGCTGATTCATGTTGATGGTGGTTATGTTCATCTCGACAGAGCTATTTAATTATTGAAGCAACTCCGCGGAATAGAATCAAAGTTCGATCAATTAACCGATCAACTATTCACTTAACAAACCAATTCACCATATGCCTAAATATTGCCTTGCTCTGGATCTGAAAGATGATGAAAAACTGATTGCGGAATACGAAGCTTACCATAAAATGGTATGGCCTGAAATAATATCGGCTATCAGAGATTCCCATATAATTTCACTGGAAATTTACCGCACCGATAACCGGTTATTTATGATACTGGAAGGAGATGAAAACTTTTCATTTGAAAAGAAAGCAGAAATGGATAGTGCCAACCCCAAAGTACAGGAGTGGGAGGAACTCATGTGGAACTATCAGCAGGCATTACCTTTATCTTCTCCGGGTGAAAAATGGAGGCTCATGAATAAAATTTTTGATCTCCGGGATCATTAAATCGATTTAGTTGTATATTGAGTTTCTGATATACGACTATTTATGGTTAACAAAAAGCATTTGTTTCCGATTGTATTGGTAATCAGCCTGTTTTTTCTATGGGCTGTAACCTCAAACCTTTTACCAATACTTATCCCTCATTTAAAAAAAGCATGTAAACTCAATGTGATGGAATCTTCGCTGGTTGACTCTGCATATTGGATTGCTTACTTTGTGATAGCACTGCCTGCCGGAATATTAATGAAAAAAGCAGGTTATAAGACAGCTATCATAACCGGATTACTACTTGCCGCAGCCGGAGCTTTTCTCTTTTACCCCGCAGCTGAAAGTCGTAGTTTCGGCTTTTTTCTGTTTGCCCTGTTTATAGTTGCTGCAGGGATGACTTTTCTGGAAACTTCGGCAAACCCGTTTATTACTATTCTTGGTAACCCCGATACTTCCTCGCAGCGGCTGAATTTTGCGCAGGCTTTTAACGGAATGGGAGCTTTTATTGCTACCATGTTTATTAGTAAAGCAATTATCGGGAACTCTATCCGCTCAGATGAAGAACTAGCTGCGTTCACGCCGGAGCAGGAATTTGACTATTACGAACAATTATTTCATAGTCTCAAACTTCCGTACATCATCATCGGGCTGGTACTGGTACTCGTAGCTATATTATTCATTATCACTCGTTTCCCTCCTAAACAGGCGATGGAAGCCAATAGAGGGTCAACAACAAAGGAACGATTATCATTTTTTAAGCACCCCAACCTTATGGGAGGAGTAATTGCGCAGTTTTTTTACGTTGGCGCACAGGTTTGCGTATCGAGTTTTTTCATTCTCTACGCAAAGGATGTGGTTGGAATTTCAGAATATGAAGCCACTACTTACCTGGGATTTCTTCTCCTCGCGTTTATGGTGGGCAGGTATGTCGGCGCATTCTTAATGAATTATTTTCCTGCTGAAAAACTGCTCACCACCTATGCTCTGATTAATATTGTTCTGTCGGCTTATATCGTAGTAATCGGCGGGAAAGGTGCATTATGGGCGTTTATCGGAGTGGAATTCTTTATGTCGATTATGTATCCCACCATTTTTTCGTTGGCTATCAGGGGGTTGGGAGAAAAAACAGCTATAGCGTCTTCCTATATGGTTATGGCCATCGTAGGAGGGGCTGTATTTCCACCGCTATTGGGTTATATTTCTGACTCCACCGCTAGTCTGCAGTGGGCATACGTTGTTCCGCTTATATGTTTTATTCCGGTTTGGTATTACGGGCGTATGCAGAGCCGGCGAAAAGATATTGCCGGTTAAGATAATATAACAATTTGGCAGGCAATTACTCCCCATGGGGCAGGCAATCTTTTATTACCTTTGCAGCCAATTATGAAGACGAAGTCCATCAGAAGAGATAAGGTAAACATCATAACTCTCGGCTGCTCAAAGAACATGGTTGACAGTGAGGTGCTTAGTGGTCAGCTTTTGGCCAATGAAATTGATGTAGTACATGAGAGTACCAAAAGAGATCACAATATTGTGATTGTGAATACATGCGGATTCATTGATAAGGCTAAGGAAGAATCTATCAATACAATTCTTGACCAGGTTGAACTTAAGCGCCGGGGAAAACTGGATAAAGTATATGTAACAGGCTGTTTAAGCGAGCGCTACCGCAACAATCTTGAAGCGGAGATACCAGAGGTAGATGCCTTTTTTGGTACAATGGAATTACCTTTAATTCTTAAAACGCTAGAAGCAGATTATAAAGCTGAACTTGTTGGAGAGCGTTTACTCAGTACTCCGGCCCATTACGCTTATCTGAAAATTTCTGAGGGTTGTAACCGCACCTGTTCGTTCTGTGCAATCCCTCTGATGAGGGGTAAACATGTGAGCAAACCGATTGAGCAACTTGTTCAGGAAGCCCGAACACTGGCATCGCGCGGAGTCAAGGAACTAATGTTGATAGCACAGGAATTAACTTACTACGGTCTCGATATTTATAAAAGCAGAGAATTACCCCGACTTTTAAACGCACTGACGGAAGTGGACGGAATTGAATGGATCCGGATGCATTACGCATACCCTACCAAATTCCCGATTGAAATTCTCGATGCAATGAATTCCAGCGAAAAGATTTGCCGGTACCTAGATATGCCTTTGCAGCATTCGAGTGATAAAATGCTGAAGGCTATGCGTCGGAATATTAGCAGGAAAGAAATGGATCAGCTCATTTATTCAATCCGGGAGAAAGTGCCTGATATTTGTTTGCGTACTACGCTTATTACCGGATTTCCGGGGGAAACACGCGAAGACGTTGAAGATCTGAAAGATTTCCTGACTGCACACCGGTTCGGCCGTGTGGGAATTTTTACCTATTCTCATGAAGAAAATACGTCAGCCTATTCGCTGACAGATGACGTTCCTCAGGAAGAAAAAGAAGAAAGGGCTCGTGAAATTATGGAAGTTCAGCAGGAAATTTCATTGGAAAAGAATCAGGAAATGGTGGGTAAAACCTTTAAAGTACTGGTTGATAAAAAGGAAGCGGGCAGATATATCGGACGTACTGAGTTCGACAGTGTTGAAGTTGATAACGAAGTCATTATCAACAGCGACGCTAAACTTTATCCCGGAGATTTTGTTAGAGTAAAGATCGACAGAGCATTCGACTACGATCTGGAAGGGCATGTGACGGAGGATTAACAGTACTATATACATCCTTAAAACAAGTGGCAGTTATGGACTGTACAATGTTGGAGCTGGATTTAAAAAAGACAGGCTTTTTCTCTGAATTGGTATTAGACTATGTCAATGGGAAAGATTCGCTGCGTCCGTTTTTTTCACATGAGCCTAACCGTGATGGACTTCTCCATTCAATAAAATCGCGGCAAAATTTTAATACAAATCGTAACCTACTGGTTGAAACGCTGATTAAACAATATTCTCATGTTCCATATTCTGATATTATCAGAAAACAACTTGATTTATTAAAAGAAAGCACAACCTTTACCATAACAACCGCCCATCAGCCTAATATTTTTACCGGTTATCTCTATTTTGTTTATAAGATACTTCACGCAGTGAAGTTGTGCCGGCAGGCAAAAGAGTGGTATCCGCAATTTAATTTTGTTCCTGTTTATTATATGGGAAGCGAGGATGCTGATCTGGATGAGCTGGGAACTATTTTCATTGACGGTGAACCGCTGAAATGGAATACCGATCAGACAGGAGCAGTGGGAAGAATGGATCCCGGATCACTTGATACAGTAATAGAACGCTTGAACGGTCAATTTTCTGTTCTGCCTTATGGAAAGGAATTGATTTCGATATTTAAATCCTGCTATCTTGAGTCTGATTCAATTCAGTTGGCTACATTCAGATTGGTTCATCAGCTGTTCGAAAAATTCGGACTTCTTGTACTGATTCCGGATAATGCTGTTCTGAAAAGTACAATGATTCCGGTATTCACAGATGAATTGCTTCATCAGCGTTCATCGGGTTTAGTTAATAAAACACTGGCAGACCTTACGAGTGCAGGTTATAAAGCTCAGGCGAGTCCGCGTGAAATCAACCTCTTTTATCTTGATGGTAACAAAAGAGAAAGAATTATTAAGGAGGGGGAAGAGTGGCAGGTCCTGAATTCAAACATTAAATGGAAGGAAGAAGAAATTCTTACCGAACTTAATACTCATCCTGAAAAGTTTAGTCCGAATGTAATTTTACGGGGTATTTTTCAGGAAACCATACTTCCCGACATCGCGTTTATCGGAGGTGGAGGAGAGCTGGCTTACTGGCTGGAGCTGAAGGGTCTGTTCAATACCTATCAGGTTCCCTTTCCGGTTTTGATACTGCGTAACTCATTCTTATTCGTCAGCAGGGAAATGAAAAATAAAATTGAGAAAAGCGGACTCACCACGGAGGAATTATTTCTGACCGAAAACGAAATCCTGTCACGAAGAGCCTTGCAGTCTGCAAAAGAACAATTAAATATTGAGCCGGAATTCTCGAAGATAAACGGACTCTATGAGCAGATTCGCAATAAAGCGATGGAAGTGGATGCCACCCTTGATGCACATGTGGGCGCAATCAAAGCTGACGCATTGAAAAAAATCCATGGTCTGCAGAAAAAAATGATGCGGGCAGAAAAAAGAAAAC